>JAFVVB010000137.1 GCA_017502425.1 Ruminococcus sp.
AACGGATTCGCTCTTACAGAACTCCCAAGTTCTTAATATCCTTTTGTTTGGTCAGGATGCCCATGGTGGCGGCGGAGATGATTTCGGGCGAAGCGACACTATTATTCTTCTGTCACTTGATAACCTTCATAAAAAAATCAAGCTCACTTCATTCCAACGTGACACTTACGTTACTATTCCGGGATATGGTGACGGTAAACTTAATTCGGCGTTCAGCCTAGGTGGTGTACCACTTTCTATCCAGATGATAGAGGCTAACTTTGGTATCGTTGTTGATAAATACGCTTGTGTTGATTTTGATTCTTTTAGAAAGATTATTGAAGTTCTGGGTGGCGTCGATATGGAGCTTTCTATCGATGAAATTCAGTATATCAACGCTCAGATTGATGTTAATAATCAGCTTAAATACACTGAGTTTTTAGATTATGACCCGAATACCGACCCTCAGACTGTACACCTTGATGGTTATCAGGCTCTTTGGTATGCGCGTAACCGTGGTGCGGATTCTCTTGGTGGTAATTCTGATTACAGCTTCTCCGGTGACGACTGGGATAGAACCGAACGTCAGCGTAAGTTGCTCGAAACAATCATGAATACTCTGAAAGAGGAAGCGTCACTTACTGATATGGTTGATATCGTTAACCAGATAGGACCGTTGGTTACTACTAACCTTAAGAAAAACGATATCACTTTCCTTGTTTCTAACTGTATGACATACCTCAAATATGATATGGAGGAAATGTCACTTCCTAATGAACCTTACTGGAAGTACGGTGTTACTGACGATCAGCAGTCTGTTATCGTTATCACTGACTGGGATCAGGTCAGATACACACTTGCTGAGTTTATTTACGAAGATTTAGTATCTACCTCAGCTCCTACAACAGATGAAACTACTGTCAACCCATAAAATTAACCGCTGTGAACTTCACAGCGGTTTTTTGTTACCTAAAAAGCCGATAGCATAATACTATCGGCTTTCATTATTTAGTCTATTCTTGTGACTCTTCTGATTTTCTTTGAGTCACGTTCAATTATTTCCTTGAACATATCGTAAGGTCTTACCCAGACTTCATTTTCTGCGTTTATAGCTGTGTAAATGACCATTTTTTCCTGAGTTTCGCTGTGTTTAGCGAATCCCAGAACTTCGTACTCATTTCCCTTGAAATGTCTGTATCTGCCGACTGTGATTTCTTCTTCTAAAAGTTCTTGTGGCTGTTCTCTAATAGTTACAGGTTCCTCGATTATTTGATCCTTTTCGTCAAAAGGAATCTCAAAATCACCGTTGTTAGATACCAGTATCATAGAGCTTTTAGCTCCGACTTCAATGTTAACATAACCATCGCATCCGTACTTTTTGTTGTCGTTGAGAACATCGGTTAATATACCATGAAATTCAGAGTCGAATCCGATTGTTTTAGGTGAGTCGCTTTGATTAAGAAGAACATATACGTTTTGATTATCACATTTCATAGAGTAGCATAAATGGTCGAGCTGGATGTTTTCGTTTTTGTATTTGCCGAACTTCAAAGCATCGAGCGAATGTTTGAGCTTAGATAATCTCTTGATATGATTAAGTAAGCTGTAATCAGGGTTAGGAATTTCGCCTAAGTTTATGCATGGTCTTAACTCATAGTCGCTGTGATGAGTACGTTTTCCTTCGATACCGAATTCGCTTCCGTAGTAAATAGAAGGGGCACCCGGCATTGTGAACATCAATGTGTAAGTATTTTTCAGTAGTTTTTTATCTTTTAAGTTACTTGCTAAACGATTTACATCATGGTTATCTACGAAGTTATATAGGTATAGGTTTTTATAGATACCATATGGTCCGCACTGTCTTTCCATTGAATGAGCAAATTCAAAGTAGTTGCAATCATTGTGGCAAGAGAAGAGTGCTTTATATGTTTCGTAGTTAGTTACTGAATCAAGTGTGCTGTCGTTTGCCCAACGGTTGTAATCGCCACTTGTGATCTCGCCGTAAAGCCAGAAATCCTCTTTTTTACTCTTACATGTGTGTCTTAGTTTCTTGAAAAACTCAAGGTCTACACAGTCAGCAGCATCGAGTCTTAAACCGTCAATATCAAATTCATCAATCCAGAATTCAGCTGCTTCTAGTAGGTGGGATACAACTACATCATTTTGTAAATTAAGTTTAACTAAATCATAGTGACCTGCCCAGCCTTCGTATGAGAAGTTGTCACCCTTTGGGCTATTTCTATCAAAATTTATATTATAAAACCAGTCACAGTACTTTGAGTTTCTGCCGTTTTGCTGAATGTCCTTGAACGCAAAGAAATCTCTTCCGACATGGTTGAATACACCGTCCAAAAGAACTTTGATGCCGTTTTCGTGAAGTGTATCGCATATTTTCTTGAAAGATTCGTTATCACCTAGTCTGCGGTCGATTTTATAGTAGTCGATGGTATCGTAGCCGTGTTTTGAACTTTCAAAAACAGGGTTGAATACGATAGCGTTTACAGAAAGCTCTTTAAAATGCTCGATCCAATCATATATTTTGTCCAGTCTATAACTTTGTACACCATCGTTGATTTTAGGTGCTCCACTAAATCCCAGCGGGTAAATGTTATAGAATACTGTATCATTAATCCAATTCATATTTTATCTCCTCCAGCAAGGAATTATATCACACGATAAGTTGTTGGTCAAATCAACTATTGAATAAATTTCCAGTTTGTGATAGAATTACTCCTATATTATTTTAGCGAGGCGACTATTATGTCTAATGATAATAAGAAGAATATCACAGAGTCTAAAAAGTCTAAAAAACTGCGTATAACTCTTGCTGTTTTATACTTTATTGAGGTTGTACTTACCACCTTTCCTTTTGTGTGGGGACCTGACTCAAATGGAAAATTAATTGAGTTGACTGCTTTTGAACTTGCGGTACAGCCGGATGGATATAACACTACGCAGGAAGTTAAATTAGCGGTTTTATTTGCTGTATTCATTTTATTTCCACTGGTTTGCTTTTTCTTTTGTTGTCTTGATAAATCACTTAAGAAGAACTTTGTCAGCGCCGCGTGCTGTGTAGTTTGCGTGTGTATGATTACTTTCGGAGTAGGAGCGTCCATCGCTTTTGGAGCTGTTGTATCATTACTGCTCTACATATTGATTCTCTTTTTAACTACTTACAGCATACTTTCACAACTTGCAGATAGAAATAACTGATTCTAACGCCGTGTCATACGGCGTTTTTTCATATAAAAACGTTTTATGTCATATTTTATATCAGGTGATTATATGAAAAGGATATTAGTGCTGTTTTTAATACCGTTACTTTTTTGTTCTTGCACTAAAGTTGTAACAAACAGCGGTGATGAGCTTACTATGTCGAACTGGAGAGCAGAACTTGATAACAAAGGTGTGGTAACTCTTACTTTTGAATCTGATAATGCTTGTTTCTCTTTTGAAAGTAGCGATGGTGAAAAATTGGTGCTTGAAGGATTGTGCGAATTATCTAAGGATGTTTTTGTGATTCACGACGTTTATACTAAAACGCCATATACTTTTGAATATGTTGTACATTTTGATAGTGTTGACATTATGCACGGTGAAAACACATTATCTTTGGATAAAATGATGCAATAACACAATATTTTGTGTTTTTAATTAAATTCGTTGACAAAGCATTTATCTTATTGTATTATGATATTGACCGATACGCGACTGACGGATTTCGCGGATAACCGCGGGGGAGTGTGTTGGTTTATAGCCGACCGTCTGGGCAATTCGCTTATCGAGTAGAATTGCCCTTTTTTTTATACTAAAATTTGGAAACTAGCTGGGAGGAGTTTTTATATGAGACATGAAAACTGGAATGGTTTTGAAACAGGTTTATGGTGTGACGAAATTAATGTCAGAGATTTTATCCAGACTAACTATAAAGAATATGTAGGAAGCTCTCAGTTTCTTTCTGGTGCTACTGAAAGAACTCGAAAACTTATGAAGAAAGTTCAGGCTCTTTTTGATCTTGAGCATCAGTA
>JAFVVB010000138.1 GCA_017502425.1 Ruminococcus sp.
ACGATACATAAAAACGACTTTGCTTTATCTTTTAAATTCATGCATAACACCTGCCATTCACTCATTAGTATGCAAAAATCCGTATTCTTATTACAGCAAGGCTAAAAGCTGAGCAGTATCAAACTCTTTTTGCAACGCAAAATTTATGGAGAGTGAAATGAGTTTCGAAGCGCGCTCAACGAGTAAATCGATTTCTTTGGGAGTCACCACCATTGTTCTGCCCTGTGGCGATACTTCCCTCCTTAAAATTTCAGACTCATATTCGTTTTCGATTTTCAGCAAATCGGTTGCAAGTGTGACCGCATCAACTACCGTAGGCACACCGATAGCAATAACGGGAACACCCATAGTTTCCTCGTCTATATTGCTCTGTGGTTTTTCACTCCTGCACCGGGTGAGATTCCAGTATTTGATATCTGGAGTGTGCACCCTAAACGCTCAAGTCGTCGTGACGCAAGCGCATCTATAACGATAATAGCAGAAGGTCTTATAACTTTTACAACGCTGAGCAGATGCTCTTTGGTCTCTATACCCGTCTGACCTGTGACTCCTGTGTTCATAACAGCAACCGGTCTTAGCTTATCCAGTCCCGTGCTTCTGGCGATTTCTCCGTCGATGTGTCTGGTAGCAAGAACTTTATTAGTAGATTTAGGACCTAATGCATCGGGGGTTATCTCGATATTACCAAGCCCTGCAACAAGCACTAGTCCATTAACAGGAAGCAACGCTCTGATTTCATCGCCTATCGCCAGCAGTCTTTTATCGGTATCCTCAAAATTATCGGTGAGTGCAGGCAGTTCAATCGTAATGTACGTGCCCTTTGGTTTTTTCAAAAGCTGACCAGCCCTATCGGTTTTCACGACTAGTTTCTCAATTTCTATCCCGTCTTTTTCTTCTCTTGAATACTTTACTCCCTTGATATTTTCTCCTGCTATTTCTCTGGCTTCAAGCGCTAAATCTGTACGTAATTCCATTTTCCCTCCGAAAAGTATAAATAATTATTTATATGTACTCACGCTATTTACAAGAGAGGAGTTTGTTGTTATAATGTATATGTGTTAGTTTACACATAAATTAGCTGAATTATTAGGTGAATTTTATGAAAATTTTTAGAAGAATCACTACTGCTGTTTTAGTAGTAGTTTTGCTCTCGGTTTTATCCACTTCCGTGCTGGGTGCTCAGATTGACACCGCTAAGACGAATGCTTCAAGCGACGTTTCGCTTTTAGCTGCTGACTTTGAAATAAGCGGCACTAAACTAGAAAGCGACGTCACTCTTCCGTCTTTTTACAGTTCTAAGGATTTGGGATACACCACTCCTGTAAGAAACCAGATTTACAACACCTGCTGGGCATACAGCGCTATGTCTACACTTGAGACCACTCTGATTAAGCAGGGGTTACCTGCTCCTTTATTTGCTCCGATGCACCTCAATCACTGGGGCGTTGTTGAAGAAGACGGCAAGGGTTGGAACAGAGGCTACACAGGCGGCGGATATTCATTCATCACTCTCGGCTATCTCACTTCGTGGCAGGGTCCGCTTCTAGAGAGCGACTATCCAGAAAACACACCTGTGACTGATTTTGCAACACTTACCGCTTCTTCCGATAAACAAGTAGCAGTAGACGGACTCATCTATCTTGATACAGGCGATATAGAAACCGTTAAGACCGCTGTGTATGAGTATGGCGCTTTAGTTGGTAACTACCATGTTAACGAAAACTACTACAACTCACTTAACGATGCTTACTTCTGTAACGAACCAGGTATCCAGACATCAAAGCTCAATGGTCACGCTATCTCAATCGTAGGTTGGGACGACTCCTTCTCTAAAGAGAATTTCAACGAGTCAGCCCGTCCTGAAAATGACGGTGCGTGGTTATGTAAAAACAGCTGGGGCGAAAACTGGGGCGACGAAGGTTACTACTGGATTTCCTATGAAGACGAGTATCTTTTCGATACCAGATTCGGTCACAGCTACGCATTCAACGATATCTCACTTTTTGATAAAACCAAGACTCTTTACCAAAACGAGGTTTACGGAGCTACATATCAATTTGAGTACATCTCAAATCAGGACTCCCTCACTTACATCAATGTTTTTGATGCTGATGAAAACTACGACACTATCGAGAAAGTAAACTTCGAGACAGTTTCTCATGATGCGAAATACAATATTTACAGCATTCCATTAGAAAACGACGGTACTCCTGAAAAAGATAAAGCTAAATGGCTCAATATCGCAAGTGGTATTGTTCCTTATCAGGGATATATAAGCGTTGATACAGAAGACTTCAAGGTAGAAACCGAAAAATTCGCTATCGGCGTAGAGCTCATTAAAAATAACGGCAGTAACAACTCAATCGGTGTGGGCGAATGGCTCACATCAGGCGGTAACCCTATCTTCCTGCCTCACTCTGACTATGGTCAGTCATATCTTTTCTACGGTCACGGCGTACTCATGGACGCGATGGACTTCTATAAAGATTATCTCGAAGATGATATAGGCGGTACTTTCGTTATCAAAGCAGTAGCTAAAGAAAGCGAGAAAAAATACAGCGTTGGTGATGTCGATTTAGACGGTCAGATTAGCGTTTTGGATGCCACATGCCTCCAGATGGCTATCGCTGAAAAAATCACACTCACAAAAGAGCAGGAAGCACTCGCCGATGTTGATATGGACGGTATCATCAGTATCATGGACGCTACCACTATCCAGCAGATAGTAGCAGGTCTTAGTTTCGGCGAAGATTTTAAAGACACTAACGATTTTGAACCTATGACATAAAATCAAATCATTTATTTTTACACACAAAAAAGCCACAGCCCGAAACGGACTGTGGCTTTACTTATGCATTATTATAATCCTGCGAGTTTTAATCTGATTTGAGTAGAATCGATGATGCTTATCTGACCATCTTTATCTAAATCGGCTAAAGCGGCCTGTTCTTTTGAAAGCGTCTTTGTAAGAGCTGCTACCATCTGAATCAAGGTAGCATCCATTACGCTTAATTGACCATCTAAATCTACATCACCCATTATTTGTGCAGGCTGAGTAGGCTTTGCGGTTGATGCCTGAGTAGGCTTTGCGGTAGTTGGCTGAGTAGCAGGTTTAGTCTCAGTAGGAGCAGAAGAAATTAATGTAGCGAAATTAGTCACAAACCAACCGCTTGTCCCCTGATAAGTGGTGTATCCCCACTTATATCCACCAGCGTTCTGAGTTTTTGTTACAGTAACCTGAACACCGTAAGGAATGGCACCAACTATGCTGTAACTAGTACCTGCACCTTTACGCATATTAACTCCATCAGCTGATGTTATTTTATACACGTCACCTTTTACAGCAGGAGTATCAGGAGTAGTTGACTGGAAATCACCAATGTAAATGAAGCCTAAGAACTGTGAACCTGAAAGCGCTTTAGCTGGATTATTCACAGGACTTGTGTTAACGTAGAACGTCTGACCGCCCCACGCAGAGTTGGAATAGTAAACAGTATCGTCGATGATTTTCTCAACAACAGCAACGTGGCCTGAATTATATCCGATGTACTTCCAGCACGCAATAGCACCGAGCTTCGGTGTCTGGCCGTATTTATAGTAGCCGTGGGTTTTATTATAATCATACCACTGGTACGCATCGTAGATACAAAGCTTAGGTTCGGTTTTTAAAATCTCGTAAGCTCTGCCCCACGCATAAGCGGTACAGTTAGGCATACCCCAACCTGTTTTATAGAAAATATTTTTATCGGAATAGTAGTATGGGTTGTCAAGTTTAGGTGCATGCATTCTCGCCGCATAAGCAGTAGCACCCTGCAACGCTAAATCTCCCTTTTCGTATGATACGTCGGGAATAAGCTCGAGACCATCATCTAATTCAAAAGCAGATACGCCTTCGTCAACAGCAATAGCGTGTTCTACCGCTTCTCCGACAGGCTGGTCATTAACAACCGCAGCACACACTACCGTAGCTGCCAACATAGAAAAAACAATAAGAAAAGAAACCGCGCCTTTCATAGCACGCATACGCTCATCTCCCCATTATAAACATAATTCGAATATAGAAATTATAATATATATATTTCTTATATGGAAGTATTATGACTGAATTGTAATAATTTTAAGCGCCGAGGCTCGGAGCCTTTCGATTTTTAATGCGACCGAGTACCGCGCGATAAAAATCAAAGAGAGATTATTCTTTGATTTTAGCTAGCGGTAGAGGAGCAGCAGAAAATCGGAAG
>JAFVVB010000139.1 GCA_017502425.1 Ruminococcus sp.
GCGCACTTGCTATGCAAGTGCGTTGTTTTTTTGCCCTGAATTACAGATTTTATCAAATCCGAGGACCTCCTGTTCTATTCGATATAAGCAAATCGAATAGAACAGGAGAGTAAAAATGAGATAGCATCTTTTTTGTGTTGAACGATCCTGTGTATCTTGATATAGTTTAAAACAAAAGCTGATGCAGTTACCATATACGAGTAAGGAGTCTAAATATGACTTTGTTTGAAGAGAATAATGAGAGTTTGTTTGAAGAATCATCTAATAATGAAATAAACTTGTTGCAGAAAGAACTTTCAGTAGAGTGTAAAAGATTTTATGATTGAAAGGAACTCTAAAATCTAATTTGTTCATTCGAACTCTTAACTAAATATGGAGTGATATTGTGCTTATTTCGGTTGTGGGGACAATCGAGATAAGGAAATGTGTAAACATTTGGGAAATACACATTGTTTTCCAAAATAATAGGGATTTTACATATATATTAGCTGAATTTATCCAAGTTTTTTACTGGATAAGTTCGGCTATTTTTTTGACTCTTTTTTCGACAATAAACGATACATAAAGTGGGAAGAGTACATTGCCCGATATCCTTAGTCTCCTTTTTTGATTATCCACAAATTCAAACGAAAAGGAGATAAAAATATGTCTATAAACTTTGGAAATGAATATAAAAAGTTTCATACTGAACAAGAAAAACTTAGAAAGTATTATATATCTTTGGGAATGAGTAAAAAAGTTATAGATGCTATTTACGAATTCGATAAAATACAATTTTGCAAAGATATTGCTTTTAAGAGAAGAACACAGTATATTCAGGCATCTGATGAAGCAGTTATTACCTCTGAAGACAAGAACCCTTTACTAAAAAATCATCTGGAAATCCTTTCGATTTTCATGCTTCAGGTAGATTTTGGTGGCTTGAAGAAATTGAAGATGAGAAATTGTTAAGTGGACTGATGCGATTGTCCGAAAATGATCTGGAGATGATTACATATTTAGTGTTTGATGGTTATAGTCAAGTTGAAATTGCAGAAATAAAAGGCGTGTCTCAACCATCAATAATCAAAAAAATCAAAAAAATCAGAAAAATATTGAATGATTTTTGATTTAGTGGTTATAAAAAGAGCTTTTTTGTGCTCTATCATATACAGGCTATTTTTAGAGCTTCTATGAACCTTGAAAAGTTAATATCAGCACATCAGATACATTCCTTTTGTTGTTTGTAATGAACGAGCTAAATGAGCGAACACCTGTACAGGTCTTCAGGACTCAGACATTGAAAGGCAAATTCAATGAAAGCGATGACAGGCAAAGGGTATAATGATACTTCCGTCAAGTCAAAAGTCGAGCGTGATAAAACCGTCGCAACCAAAGATGGCGGCCGTGGGAGATCCTCACGGTGGTGAAATTCCAATGGAGCTTTATGCATAGCCGTCTGGTGTGTTCCCAGTTAGGGGATATTGAGAATAAATACTAACATGAAAGGCGGTTTCTGTTTTTATAACTGTGATGCAATTAATATGTAAGAATTGCAATGTTATTGAAAATAGAGACCGCCTTGAAGATATTAGGGAATAGGAAATAAAATAATTGTATGAGAGATGCTTTGTATTCAAATGGGGAAATGATTATGTTTTAGAATTGTCTTTTTGAAGTAAAAGAGAGAGATATATATGAACAAGACAACAGAAAAATCAAAAATCAGATCCGTTAAATTTGAATATGTAGGTACAGATGAACAGCTTGTCATGTTTTTAAAATGCATTATAAGAGATTACATAACAGGCAACCGAGCGACTGCCGATTTACAAGAATTCTATATCGAGAAAACTTGATTTAAATCTGGATATTGTAAAACTCTTGTGATATGTTTGTGTTGCACTGAGGTGGTGTGACATCAGATTGAAAAATAATATTAAGGAGAATTTATATGGCTAAAGAGCTTATGCGTTCAGAAAGAGTTTTGCGTGTTTGGTTGTATTATCGATTATCACGAGATGAAGATGTGGAACTCAATTCGCTTAACAATCAGCGAGATATCATAGTAGATTATGCTAACAGCAAAGGCTACGAGATAGTAGGAGAATCCTTTGATGATAACGTGAGCGGTATGCACTTTAACAGAGAAGGTATTAATCAATTGCGTAACGCAGTAGATAATAAACTTATCGATGCAGTGATAGTTAAAGACTTGTCTCGTCTTGGAAGACATAGAACTCAGACTGCAGTGTTCATTGATTACCTGCGACAGCATAAAGTAAAGGTGTTATCGGTAACAGAAAATATAGATACAAGTGATGAGAACGATGACTTGCTTGTTGGTTTCAAAGGTATTATAAATGACCTGTATGCGAAAGATATCTCTAAGAAGATACGAGCAGGATATCTGCAAAAACAAAAGAATGGTATCATCATTACAACACCTATGGGCTACTACAAAGATAAAAACACGGATGAAATTATAATTGTTGAAGAAGAGGCGGATATTATCCGTAGAATCTACGAATTGTACTTGTCAGGCTATGGTATAAAGTCTATAGCAAATATGTTCAACAATGAAGGGATAAAATCACCTCAGTATTATCAGAACGTTAGATATAAAAAGCAACTGCCATACACTAGACCAGCAATTTGTAAAAAGTATTTATGGAATGCGACAACAGTGAAAAGGCTTTTGCAGAATGAGTTTTATAAAGGTACGCTAGTATGTCATAAAAGTTCGACCAGTAAAATCTATCACACAAGATTTGCTGTGCCTGAAGAGGAGCAGTTTGTACATGAGGACTATGTTCCTGCGATTATTTCTAAAGAAAAATGGAGCCAAGTGCAATTTATATTAGAGCAAAAAACTAAAAACAACGTCAGAGCATCAACGGAAAAACCTTGTCATAGATACACAGGTTTAATTAAATGTGGTGATTGCGGATGTATATTCTCGTGTAAGATTAGAAAAAGAGATGGTCATCCCGATAGAATCGAATATGTGTGCAATGCGTATCACCGCTATGGCAGAAAATACTGCACTCCACATAGAATCAATGAAACGGAGATTGACAAACTGATATACAGCGAAATATTAAGAATTAAAGAGTTTGCAATAGAAAAATATCAGACAATTCAAGGAGACATAAAACAGTGGCTTAAACAAAAAGGCACAATGAATAACACCATTGAAAAACTCAATGAGAAGCTTAATGTACATAAAGAAGATCTGAAAGCTCTGCTCCTTGAGAGAGTTAGAGATAGGGCTCACACTGAAATTTACGATGAGATGATAACAAAATGCGAGTCACAAATCGCTAATATAGAGAAAGAAATTAAAGAAATCACAAACTTTGATAAAGCTATTAAAAGCAGAAAATCGGATATATGCAGTGCAATTGACCTGCTCGAAAGAATAATCGAAGAAGGGGAGATAAGTGATGCTAACATCCGATTGCTTGTAAATAAAATAATTGTTAAAGAGCAAAATGGTAATATTGATATCCAGATAAAGCTCAACGCTGAATTTAAAAACTACATAATGATTTACGAAGACGAGTCAGCTAGTGCTGATAATCAATCTTCAATTACTTCAACAGAAAAGGACACACTTTGTGATAAACAGAGTGTGTCCTTTATGTATGTCTGAAAACAGCAAAAAATCTATAAAACAAAATCAGCACCACAATATTTGTGATGCTGATTTTTTGGTGCGGGTGACAGGACTTGAACCTGCACGGAGCTTTCCGCAAGAACCTAAATCTTGTGCGTCTGCCAATTCCGCCACACCCGCATGTGTATATTTTTACAAGTAAAACTTGTTAAAAACAAAATATTAAATTTTATCGATTATTATCCACGAGGTAGCACAGCCTAAATCTGGCGCGTCTGCCAATTCCGCCACACCCGCATATTAACATAATTAGTATTTTATTTCTCTTTCTTTATTCGGTTTATCTTTACGATTACCGAGATGAATAAAATTAAAAAGAAGAATGTCGCAATAGCAACAAAAAACCCTGCAACAGGATGTGAATTTACAAACAAAACATACGTCGCAAAAGAAAGGGCAGCGATAAGAGCCCAAGTCAGTATGCCCAGAATAATAGCGAATGCAAATCTCATAGCGGGATGCTTACTATTTGAATTATAGATAAATGATTCAGCAAGCTCTTCTCCGATAATCTCAGCAATACTGCCTATAATTTCTATGAAAAATTCGCCTAAAATTTCCATTATCCCACCAAAGCTGTAAGCTGAATTTTTCATCAGCTAATAAATCGCATATGTATGTCAATTTATGAATTTTCAATCATTGACCATTATTATACAACATCTTTTATGTAAAATCAAGATATGATTTTATTTTGTTTTTTTATGTTATTTTGTACCATAAAAAGATATTTTGTTGACTACGTAATTTCGCTGTGTTATAGTCGTAAAGTAATTTATTGTTTATGGAGATGTGTATGAAAAAACTTAGATTATTCAATTTAGCGTGGCCGATATTTATTGAGACGGCGCTGTTTATGTTGCTGGGCTTTGTGGATGTTTTTGTGCTTAGCAGATACAATGATTTAGCTGCATCTTCTGTAAATACAGCAAACCAGGCAGTTTCCATAGTTACCATAGTGTTTACTGTAATTTCAGGAGCTAGTGCTGTGTTGATTTCACAATACCTGGGTGGAAAAAAGCAGGAATCAGCCTCGAGAATTGCCGCGCTATCTATTTTTTATAATTTTGTTTTCGGATTACTTATCAGTGTGATTTTAGTATTGTTCTCTGATGATGTACTTGCGTTCATCGGTGCTGACGGTACGATTTTGAATTTTGCGAGTGAATATCTAAAAATCGTTGGTGGTTTTTTGTTTTTACAAGCAGTTCTCAGTGCGATAGCTGTTATTATTCGTAATCACGGACTTACTAAAATCTCTATGTATGTTACTGTCGGTATGAATATACTGAATACTGTTTTGGATATTATTCTAGTGCCGAAAATGGGTGTTGTCGGTGTAGCAGTAGCAACTACTTTCAGCAGGATACTGGGTACAATAGTATTAACTGTGGTGTTGTTTAAAAAAGTAGAAAGTATAAAGATATTTAAATTACTGAAACCATTTCCGTGGAAAGATTCCAAAGATATCGTGAAAATCGGAGTGCCTTCTGCTCTTGAGTCTTTCTTGTATAATTTGTCGCAACTTGTTATCACATCAATTGTGCTCAATTATCTTACTGACAGCGAACTCATAGCAAAGACTTACGTCCAGAATATTACAATGTTTTTCTATATATTTGCGGTAGCAATAGGACAGGCATCTCAGATTATAACTGGTCATTTAGTCGGAGCAGGTGAGATGGATAAAGCTTATAAAAGCGGTATGCGAGCGTATAAAATAGCTGTTCTTATTACACTATCCGCTTGCACTATCGGTGTGGTACTTAGAAATCCGCTTATGGATATATTTACTGATGATAAAGCAGTAATAACACTTGGTGCAGGAATTCTACTGATCGATTGGTTTTTGGAATTAGGACGCACTGCGAATATCATTATTATCGCGTGTTTAAGAGGAGCTGGAGACGTATATTTTCCGACTATCTGCGCAATATTCTCAATGTGGATTGTGAGTGTTCTGGGAGCGTATATATTTGCTGTTGTATTTTCAATGGGGATTTATGGCCTCTGGGTCGCACTTGCACTCGATGAAATCATCAGAGGAGTACTCATGCTGTTTAGATTCAAAAGCGGTAAATGGAAATCAAAGGCTATCATTAAAAATGAATCTTGAAATGTTTAGGTGTTGTATTTTTATTCAGTGCCTCTTTCGTAAAAGATAGGTTTTCTCGTGTGTTTTGGTGTGCAACTTGAAATATGATATTGTAAAAATTTTTTTAGTAGTATACTCATAAGAGAAGGAGTGCTTTCTTTTATACTGAAAAAACGCAGGAGAATTAGTTCTCCTGCGTTTTTTGAGGTTTGTATCATTAATAGTGGTTTTATAATTTATTTACTGTCTGAGTGGCATTTATCTCTCATCGGACATCCGCCACATCCACAATTGCAGGATTTTTTACCTGCTTTTTTGTCTTTGACCATTTTGAATACTACTAAACCGACTACTAAAATAACTATCAGCAGAACGATAATAGTAGCTATATTCTGGGAGATGAAGCTAAACATAGTAAATCCCCTTTCGTTTTTATTTTAAAGTAGAGTTATCGTACTTGTTCTTTCTGAAAATAAAGTAGAGAAGAACAGCGAGAGTGATGAATGCGATCACAGTCCATACTGTGAATGTGCCTGCTGAAATGAGCATACCTACATTATAAACTATGAGTGAAATAGCGTATGCAAAAGCAGTCATATAACCAATAGTGAAGAATGTCCACTTTGCGTTGTTCATCTCTCGTCTGATAGCACCCATAGCCGCAAAGCAAGGAGCACAGAGAAGGTTGAAGATAAGGAACGACATACCTGAAAGCTGAGAACCGCCGAAAATTAAATCACCAATATCAGCATTGCCTGACATTGATGTCAAAGCACCGGCAACTTCTTCTTTTGCCATAAATCCGAGTATTGTAGCTACTGCGCTTTGCCAGTTACCAAAACCAAGTGGTACAAATAAATATGCTATAAACCCGCCGATGAATTCAAGAATAGAAGTATCGCTGCTTTCTACGCTGATATAGTGAAAACCACCATCAAACGAAAGTGACATAAGTATCCAGATAACTATGCTAGCGAGCAGTATCACGGTACCGGCACGTTTGATGAATGACCAACCACGTTCCCATGTTGTGCGTAGCACATTTATTATCGGTGGCATATGATACGATGGTAATTCCATAACAAATGGTGCAGGGTCACCTGAGAAAATTTTAGTTTTCTTGAGCATAATTCCTGTGATAATTACTGCCGAAATACCGATAAAATACGAGAGTGTAGCAACCCACGCTGATCCGCCGAAAAGTATTGAAGCAATCAAAGCGACTATTGGCATTTTAGCGCCACAAGGGATAAATCCGGTTGTCATAATAGTCATTTTTCTGTCACGATCCTGCTCGATAGTACGTGAAGCCATAATACCCGGTACACCGCATCCTGATGCTACAAGCATAGGTATAAAGCTCTTACCGGAAAGACCGAATTTTCGCAATACTCTATCCATAATAAAAGCAACTCGTGACATATATCCTACGCCCTCAAGTATGGACAGTAGGAAAAATAGTATAAACATCTGTGGCACAAATCCAAGTACTGCTCCAACACCACCGATTATACCATCAGCGACGAGGGAGATTAGCCACTGTGCACAGCCGACATTTTCTAAAAACGCAGTAACTGACGGGATAATCCACTCGCCAAAAAGGGTATCATTCATAAAATCAACAGTCCATGCACCTATTGTTCCGATAGAAAGAGTGTATACTCCCCACATGATAAGCGCAAATATAGGAAGCGCAAGAATACGGTTAGTGAGGACTTTGTCGATTTTTTCTGACGGCGTCAGCTTTTTATCAGATTTTCTGATATAGGCCGTTTTCATCAGCTTTTCGATGTAGTCGTATCGTTCGTTTGTGATGATTGCTTCAGCATCATCATCGAAATGTTCCTCAACATGGACGATATCTTTTTCGATATGTTCAACAATCTCTTTATTAAGATTAAGCTGTTCTAATACCTTTTTATCACGTTCGAAGAGTTTAACTGCATAGAAACGCTGGCGGTCATCGTCCATACCATGAACACACGCTTCTTCAATATGAGCGAGTGCATGTTCTACTTCACCTGAGAACATATGCTGAGGGATATTTCTGCCTTTTTGTGCCTCTTTGATAGCTACTTGTGCCGCATCATCAATACTGTCACCTTTAAGAGCAGAGATAGGAACAACTTTACACTTCAATCTTTTTGATAGATCTTCTATATCTATCTCGTCTCCATTTTTCTCTACCACATCCATCATATTGATAGCAACTACAACTGGAATACCAAGTTCCATGAACTGTGTGGTGAGGTAGAGGTTTCTCTCGAGATTAGTGCCGTCAACAACATCTAAAATAACATCAGGATTTTTGTTTAACAGATATTCTCGTGCCACTACTTCTTCCAAAGTATACGGAGAGAGGGAGTAGATACCCGGAAGGTCTGTGATAGTGACATTGTTGTCCTTTTTGTATTTGCCTTCTTTTTTCTCAACAGTAACACCCGGCCAGTTACCAACATACTGGTTTGAACCTGTAAGTGCATTAAATAGCGTTGTTTTACCGCTGTTAGGGTTGCCCGCAAGAGCGATAGTGATATTTTTCATTTCTTCCTCCAACGTGTTAGCTGAAGCTAACTGATATTCAAAAAACATAGGGGACTGCGCCCCTTTTTCTTATTTTACTTCAATCATTTCAGCGTCAGCTTTTCTTAAGGAAAGCTGGTAGCCTCGTACTTTTACCTCGAGCGGATCGCCAAATGGCGCTACTTTACATACATCAATTTTAACACCCTTAGTGATACCCATATCCATGATTCGACGTTTAATAGCTCCCTGTCCGTTTAACTTAATGACAGTTGTACTTTCGCCGACTTTAATATCTTTGAGAGTTTTCATATTTATAATCTCCTATCTTTTTGAGAGCAGTTAGCAAGGGCTAACTGTTGTATCTAAAAAATAGGTTAGTCAATGCTAACCGTTAAATATAGAATACATAAATTTACAGCATTTGTCAATGTTTTTGCGGGCTTTTAGAATGATTTTGTGTACTTTTTAAAGTGGTTACCTTATGCTAACTATCAAAATTGTTAAAAACTCACAATCTGTCTCGTTTATATCGTATCAATAAATATAACTGGTATTTTAGTAATGCTTATGATACTATATTAATAGATTTTATGATTGCAGGTAAGAATGTATGAAAAATAAAGGGAGAAAGTATTTCTCGGCGTTTGATGTTATTATCATATTTATAGTGATTTTAGCATCGACTTTTTCGCTGGTTTCCCAATTTAATATAAATGAGAATGATCTGTTATGCGTAATCAGGGTAGAGGGTGAAGTCTATAAAACAGTACCGCTTTCTGAAGTTAATGAAGTAGAAATAATTGAGGTCAGCGGCAATGTACCTCTAAGCGTTATTGTATCTGAAAAAGAAGTCTATGTAGAATCTTCCTGTCCTGATAAACTGTGTGAGCATAGCGGAAAAATAAGTAAAGCACACCAGTCTATCGTGTGCCTTCCTGCTAAGGTATCAGTCACGCTTGAAAGTGATAAGGATTCTGATATAGATGTGGTAGTGGGGTGATGATATGAAAAAGATAAATACTATTGATATCACCCGCACAGCAATGGTAAGTGCAGTTGCACTTGTTCTTTCGTATATCGAGATGATGTTGCCTGATATGCCATTTGTACTTCCGGGTATGAAACTGGGGTTATCGAATGTAGCTACTATGTTCGCTCTTACTGCCTTGAGTTTTCCGTCTGCTCTCGTTGTGTGTTTGACAAAAGCGTTGTTTGTTTTGCTTATGCGTGGGTTTACAGCTTTTCTGATGAGTTTGAGTGGCGGAATACTTAGCCTATTAGTAATGTATTTGTTGATGAGATTCAAAAAACTCGGATTTGTATCAATAGGAGTCGGTGGAGCATTTTTTCATAATCTGGGACAGATTTTAGTTGCTTTTGTTTTTACTGACTCTTCTGTGTTTGCTTATTTTTCAGTGCTGGGTTTTTCGTCAATTTTTACCGGAATGGTTACAGCGCTTGCTGTTTACATTTTACTCCCGAAAGTGCTTGCTTTAGGGATTTATAGGGATTGATGAAGATGTTAATATTCACTGTGAGAATTTAGTGTTACATCTATTTTCATAATAGCAATTAAAGGTTAAAAATTTGTTACTAATATTTTAGTTTTGTCACTTGAATAGCCCCTATATATTGTGGTAAGATTTACTCAGTCACCTAAATAATGTGTTTTAAAAGAATTATAATTTCTATATTTGAGGGGTTTTTAATATGAAAATTAACGTAATCGGAGGAACACTCCCACAGCAGGAAATCGATATCTACGTAGCTAACTTAAAGGAAGCTAATCCTGACAAATACATCAAAACTATCGATTTTACACTCGACGGTGAGTATATTGATGTTAAGTATACTTACGATAATATTCCTTTTGAGCGCATCAGACGTATTACCGGATATTTGGTCGGTACTGTTGATCGTTTCAATAACGGTAAGCGTGCGGAAGTTGAGGATAGAGTTACTCATTCTCTTGCTTGTGATTGTGCACTGGAAGAAATCGCTTGATTTTATGCTAATTGTGAAGGTCAGGACGTTTGAACTGACCTTCATTTATTTTCATATGCAAATTGTGTCAAAATGTGTTGACATCTTTTTAGTATGTGGTATAATCAACGATGGTAAAAATAATATTGCTTATCAAGAGTGACTGAGGGACAGGCCCTGTGACGTCCGGCAACCTGCTTTTTAGTAAGGTGCTAAATCCTGCGGTAAAGCCGAGAGATGAGATCTTCTGACCGCCGGATTACCGAGCGGTTTTTTTATTTTTATTTTGTAGTGAAAACTACTCTGTATTGGTATTGTTTATTCTATAATAGAAAAATACGAAAGGAAATGATTATATGTCAAAGCGTTTATTTACATCTGAATCAGTAACACATGGACATCCTGATAAATTATGCGACAGAGTCAGTGATGCTATCCTTGATGCGATTTTAGCACAGGATAAAAATGCTCACATTGCGTGTGAAACAACTGCAACCACCGGTATCGTTCACGTTATGGGCGAGATTACAACATCAGCTGATGTTGATTTTGAGAGTATTATCAGAAAAGTAGTATGCGAAACCGGCTACGATAACGACGAGTGTGATTTTAATGGTAATACATGTGTAGTAGATGTTGCTATTGATAAACAGTCTGCTGATATTGCTATGGGTGTTAATAACTCATACGAGCTCAAAGACGGCGAAATACACGAAGATAACCAGATTGGCGCTGGTGATCAGGGTATGATGTTTGGTTATGCTTGTGACGAGACTGCTGAACTTATGCCACTTCCTGTTTCTTTAGCTCATAAACTTTCTTATAAACTCAAACAGGTTAGAGAAGACGGTACACTCTCATACCTTCGCCCTGATGGAAAATCTCAGGTGACTGTTGAGTATGATGACGATAAAGTAGTAAGAGTTGATACAGTAGTAGTATCTACTCAGCACGATGACGATGTTACACTCGAGCAGATCAGAAAAGATATTTTAGAGTATGTTATTAAACCTATCGTACCTGCTAACCTTCTAGATGAAAACACAAAGTACTATATTAACCCTACCGGCAGATTTGTTATTGGTGGTCCTGTTGGCGATTCAGGACTTACAGGACGTAAAATCATCGTTGATACATATGGTGGATATTCACGTCACGGTGGCGGTGCGTTCTCGGGTAAGGACCCTACTAAGGTTGATCGCTCAGCTGCTTATTTTGCACGATATATTGCGAAAAATATCGTAGCTGCTAAACTTGCTAAAAAATGCGAGGTTCAGCTTGCTTATGCTATCGGTGTGGCAGCTCCTGTGTCTATCATGGTTGAAACATTTGGTACATCGAATTATTCCGACGAAACGTTAGCTGATGCTGTTAAGAAAGTGTTTGATTGCCGTCCTTCTGCTATTATCAGAGAACTTAAGCTGACAGAAACTAAGTACTATGATTTAGCGGCCTACGGTCATATGGGCCGTGAAGAGTTAGGTGTGCGTTGGGAAGATACTGATAAAGTCGATGCACTTTTAGAAGCTTTGAAATAATTATAGATTTACTTAAACGGAGAGGATTACCTCTCCGTTTTATTTTTTTTATCCTGAAACCAAATGGGGAAATGAAACGTGTTATATATAGAAAGATGTTACACTTTCACTTATTTCATAGAAAGGAATGTTTTATATGAAAAAACTATTCAGCATTATTTTAGTATTAATTATGCTTGCTTCACTATGTGTGATAAACGCAGGCGCAATACCTTCACCGCATTTCTACGGTGACGTTAACTGTGACAGAAGCATTGATGTTTTGGATGCAACTTACCTTCAACGCAGTTTAGTAAAGGAGCTTGAGCTTAGCGCTTTAGCTCAGATTCTGGCAGACGTTGACAATGATAAAGAAATTACAGTTTTAGACGCTACTATGATTCAGCAACGTGAAGCGAAGATAATAAGAGACTTTAATCATGATGATTATGGTGTATATACATATATTGATTATAGAAATCTCACAGCAAATTTTGATTATCTGAACGCTATGGTTGGTGTTCCTGTAACTTTTAAAACTGCTGCATACTGTGATGTCGGTAATCCTCTTACTTACAAGTACGAGGTGTATACTACATTAAGCGAAGAACCTATCTTTGTTTCAGAACTCAGTGAAAACCCTGAGTTTACTTACACATTCGAAAATCCTGGTTACTATATCATAAACTCCACAGTATATAATATTTTTGGTGAGTGGCAGATGATTGATATGTCTTATTATGTTAACGAAAACACCGATGATGGAAGTCTTAGAATCAGTGCGGTGAATCAGAATCAGATGTACCTGAATGCCCACGAGGTTATTACTATTACAGCTGATGCGTATGGTGGTCAAGGTCCGTATGAATATAAATTTGAACTCGATAAATATCATAACGTTCAGGATTTTTCCGAGAAAAACACATTCAAAATCGGCACATTACCACTCGGAGAATACAGCGTGAAAGTTACAGTCAGAGACGCAAACGGCGATGAGGCTACGTCATCATACTGGTTTGAGGTTGATGAACCTATGTGCTGATTAGCATTAATAACTGAGTCTATTAAAACAATTATTTTAGTATAAACGAAAAGCACCGAAGTTTAATACTTCAGTGCTTTAATTCTTTAATAGAACTATAATTATATTATGACGGCTACCTATGTAACCTTATTTACAGTCCGAATGATACTGAAATAGCGTTGTTTATTTCTTTCATAGAATTTTCGGAAACTGTGCCCATTTTTTCTTTGAGCCTTTTTTTATCAATAGTGCGTACCTGTTCAAGTAGCACCACGCTGTCTTTGGAAAGACCACTCGTCTGAGCTCCTATGGCGATGTGCGTCGGAAGCTTTGCCTTGGTTTGCTGACTTGTGATAGCTGCTGCTATCACGGTAGGGGAAAAGCGGTTTCCAACGTCATTCTGCACTATAAGCACAGGACGTATACCACCTTGCTCTGAACCGATTACAGGACTTAAATCCGCGTAGAAAATATCTCCTCGCTTAATGTTCAAGCTGATTTCACTCCGAATAGTTTATTGTACTAATAGTTTTGTCAGAAAAATATTCTTTATTCCATAGTACATAATATTTTGGAGTTTAATTTTTGTGAAAAATCAGACGTAACTTCTATCGATAGTGAGAACCACGAAATAGTTTTCCCATTTTTCTGAGATGATTTGTTGAACTTTTTCTTTTATCTGAGCATCATTCATTTTTAACTCAAACGGAACTACCACGTCGAAAATAAGATTTGTATGAGTGATACCCGGAACCATTCTGAAATCATGGATAGTAGCTTCTTTATGTAATTTTGTGATGAGCATAGCTACTTCATCTCTTGTTTGCTTTGTGCTTTCATTGTGAATATCAATAGGGTCCATATGGATAGTGGTTTCTACCGAGAGCTTTTCGTAGAGTTCTTTTTCAATGGTATCTATTACGTCGTGAATTTCATAGATATCTTCTGAGCCGTCTACCTCAGCGTGTAGTGATATCAGCTGTCTGCCTGGGCCGTAGTCGTGTACAACCATGTCGTGAATACCGTGTACTTTATCATAACT
Organism: Ruminococcus sp.; assembly: GCA_017502425.1. Lineage (GTDB taxonomy): Bacteria > Bacillota > Clostridia > Oscillospirales > Acutalibacteraceae > Ruminococcoides. The sequence continues at coordinate 13,846 of JAFVVB010000139.1, forward strand.
TAAAACCATTGAGTGCACTTTTTCTACAAGCTCTTCGTCAGGTTTAGTACCAAGTAGTGGTGCGATAGTTTCCTTAGCTGATGATATGCCTGCATAGAATATAAAGAGAGATACAAGCACACCACAGTACCCGTCAATGTTGATACCTGTAAAGCGTGTGAATATCATCGAAATAAGTACCACTGCTGTTGCTATCGAGTCTGATATACAGTCCATAGCGGTAGCTTTCATACCCGCTGAATTTATCTGCTTTCCGATAGAACGATTATATAAAAACATATATAGTTTAATGATGATTGAGATAATCAGTATACCTATTGCAATAGCGCCCGAATCAACAACCTCAGGGTTGAAAATCTTTTCTAAAGAAGAGGTAAACAGCTCAAAAGCTACTACTATGATAGCGATAGAAATCCCGAGTCCTGAGAGATACTCAATTCTTCCGTGACCGAACGGATGTTTAGTATCTGGTTTCATTCCCGCAAATTTAAATCCAATCAGAGAAATGAATGATGAACCCGCATCGCTTAAGTTGTTGAACGCATCAGCTGTAATAGCAATAGAAGAGCTGAGCACACCTGCGATGTATTTGATAGCAAATAAAACTATGTTCAAAAATATACCGACAGAGCTGCACAGCACACCCAGCGCTCTGCGGTTTTTACTTTCGTCATCAGTGTTCTTAATGAACAGCTTTTTTAATATAGCGATCATAATTATCCTCCATACTACGAAAATCTACTAAATTATACCACATTTTTTGTATTTTTCAACGATTGGGTGTATAATATCTGCGGAAGTGATTTTATGAAATTAAAAAGTAGAAACAAAGCCATTGCTTTTTTGATAACCTCAGCTTTTTTCTTTGCATTGATGAATGTTTTTGTACGTCTTTCGGGAGATTTGCCTACGTTTCAGAAAATGTTTTTCAGAAACTTAATTGCAGCGGCAATAGCTTTTATAATGCTGTTAAAGAATAATGTTTCTTTTACTCCGAAAAAAATGAGCAATTTGCAGTCATTATTATTGCGAACGCTATTTGGATTATTAGGAGTATTTTGCAACTTCTATGCAGTTGACCATTTACTGCTCAGTGATGCATCTATTCTAAATAAAATGTCACCATTTTTCGTAGTCATTTTTTCGTTCTTTATACTGAAAGAAAAACCGAAATTTTTTCAGCTTATTATGGTAGGTGGTGCTTTTATAGGTGCACTTTTCGTTGTTAAACCGAGTTTCAATAATGCCGATTTATTCGCGTCTTTGCTTGGCTTTTTAGGAGGTGCTAGTGCCGGAGCTGCGTACACATTCGTACGAAAATGCACGCTATCAGGAGAGCATAGTGCGTATGTGGTGTTCTTTTTCTCGTTTTTGAGCACTATGGTCACTTTACCGCTATTTATCATAAACTATGAACCTATGAGTGTTTATCAGCTTTGTATGCTATTATTAGCAGGTTTTTCTGCTGCGGGAGGTCAGTTTATGATTACTCTTGCTTATAAAAACGCTCCATCTAAAGAAATTTCTGTATACGATTTTTCTCAGCTTATTTTTTCAGCAATACTCGGATTTGTAATTTTCAGCCAGATTCCCGATGTTTATTCAATTATCGGATACGTAGTTATCATTATGATGGCGGTGTTGAGTTTTCTTTACTCTAACGGATTGTGGATATTCAGAAAGAAGTAGCAGGTATATTTTATCTATTGAATATATCTTACGAATAGGTTATTATATCTTTAGATTTTTGCCATTAAGGAGAAATAAAATGCCTAGAGCGATTATTGCGATGAGTGGTGGAGTTGATAGCTCGGTCGCCGCTTGTCTTATGAAAGATAAAGGATACGATATAATCGGGATTACGCTGAAGCTTCATAGTCAAAATGATATAATAGAGGATCAGTCGTGCTGTACCGAGCAGGATATTATAGACGCAAAAGCTGTGTGTGATAAACTCGGTATCGAGCACAGGGTCGTGGATTTTGAGAGCGATTTCAAAAAACACGTGATAGGCCGATTTGTAAAGTCGTATATCGATGGAGGAACACCTAATCCTTGTGTCGATTGTAATAGGTATATCAAGTTTTCTGAGCTTATCAGAATAGCTAAGGAAGAGAACTTTGACTATGTTGTTACAGGTCACTATGCTCGTGTTGCGTATGATGAAGATAGCAATCGTTATGTGCTGAAAAAGGGAATAGACGAAGCAAAAGACCAGAGCTATGTACTTTATTCGTTAACTCAGGATACACTTAGTATGCTTAAATTACCGCTTGGTGAGTTATCAAAAGATAAGGTCAGAGAAATAGCGCTTGAAAACGGATTTGTTAATGCCGATAAAAAGGATAGTCAGGATATCTGCTTTGTGCCTGATGGAAAGTATGCTGATTTTATCACCGAATATACTAAAAGAGATTTCGCTGACGGTGACTTTGTTGATTTAGAAGGTAGAGTTTTAGGTACACATAAAGGTATCATACGCTACACTATCGGTCAGCGCAGAGGACTTAATCTAGCTTTACCTCAGTCTATGTATGTGTGCAAAAAGGATATCGCTACTAATACTGTTACGCTGTGTCTTGATCATGAACTTTTCAGCGACACACTTTACGCTGATGATGTTAATTTAATTTCTATTAAAGAAATTAACGAACCCGTAAAATTAGAAGCAAAAGTGCGTTATAAACATAATCAGGCACCGTGTACTTTATACAAAGTGGACGATGATACTATAAAACTTGTATTTGATGAACCTCAGCGAGCTATAACGAAAGGTCAGGCTGTGGTAATGTATAAAGACGACACGGTAGTCGGTGGTGCAACCATATTGTAAACAAAAACAGCGATGGAATTCCACCGCTGTTTTTTTATTTGCTTTCTATAAGTTCTAAAGTCTGCATAATTTCCTTTTGAGTACAAAGTCCTTGTGAAAAAGCCGTAGCGCTACCGCACGCTGTCGCAAGTTTCAGTGCAGGTTTGTGGTCATGATATTTTAAGTATCCTGCTATAAATCCCGCAACCATTGAGTCTCCTGCACCGACCGTATTAACAGCGACACCCTCAGGTGAGCTCTGTACTATGACCTGCTTTTTATCAGTAAATAGCACTGAGCCCTTTTCTCCCATAGATACCAGTACGTTTTTAGCTCCCATAGTCTGGAGCTTGATAGCGTATTTTTCAATATCGTGCAGAGAAGTGATTTTTGTATCGAATGTATCCATTAATTCGCTTATGTTAGGTTTTATGAGAAATGGCTTGAATTCCAGTGTGTTGAGCAGTTTTTTACCTGTGCTGTCAACTACCGTAAGTGCGCCTGATTTAGCGGTCTTGGATAATATTTTCTTGTAAATATCATCGTTTACGTTTTTTGGAGCACTTCCCGATAATACCAAAACATCATCTTCTGTCAGTTCTTCGAGTTTTTTATAAAGTAGATGAATATCATAGTCAGAAATCATAGGACCATTAGTATTGATATCTGTTTCTTCGTCACTTCTGATTTTTACGTTGATTCTTGAGTACCCGTCTTCAAGATGTACGAAATCAGTAGCTATTTCTTTGCTGTTTAGCGTTTCTTCAATATATTTTCCTGTAAATCCCGCTAAAAAACCTGTTGCCGTACTTTTTACTCCTAGCTCTTTTAGTACCATAGATACGTTGATACCTTTGCCACCGCAGTAAAAAGCTTCGTTTTCACTTCTGTTGATAGCACCAAGTATCGGATTATCCATATTGATAACGAAATCGATTGCCGGATTCAGCGTTACTGTATATACCATAGTCAGCACCTCAATTTGTATTATATACGATAAATTACGTTTTATGATTATTGACTCGATTTATTTTTTATTATACAATTTTTACATTAAAATCGGAGAGGTTAATTATGAGTAAAATATTAGTGTGTGGGCTTATAAACGTTGAAACTACTCTTAGTGTAAACGAGTTCCCAATTAATTACAGCCCGATAGAATATAATTTTTTCGGTATTAATTCATATCCCGGAGGTGTAGGACTTAACCTAAGTCTTTCGCTTAGTTCATTATCCGATGAAGTGAGATTTTTGTCAATGGTAGGAGATGATAGTGCGGGATTGATAGTCAGAGAAGTTCTTTCGAAAAATGGTGTTTCAACCGAGTATATTCATAACAGCGGTTGCACTGCTCAGTCGGTAGTTTTATACGATGAAAGCGGTAGACGAAAAATCTTCTGCGATTTGAAAGACTTTCAGGATAAAAGCTATGATGAGCATATTTTTGAAAAAGCTGCCAAAGACTGTGATACACTTTGCTTGTGTAACATCAACTTTTCACGTAATCTGCTTAAAAAAGCTAAATCTATGGGCAAAACTATCGCGTGTGATGTTCACACTCTTTGTGATATTAATGATGAGTATAACAGAGATTATATGGAAAATGCCGATATACTGTTTCTTAGTAACGAAAACATAAAAGGCAGAGAAAAAGAGTTTTTATTCGAGCTTAAAAATACATATGATTGCTCTGTTATTGTTGTTGGTATGGGAAGTGAAGGTGCACTGCTGTATCAGAGAATTGATGATAGCTTTACTTTTGTCAAAGCGGTAAAAAATCAGAATGTTGTAAATACGGTAGGAGCAGGTGATGCGCTGTTTTCTTCTTTTGTTCATTTTTATACAAAGGGAGTAAGTGCTGTTAAATCACTTGAATACGCAAGCGCTTTTGCGTCACACAAAATTTCTTTTGATGGTGCGGCTAAAGGATTTATGACTGAAGAGGAACTTCTTCAAAAGGTAAATAACAATTAATAATATAAAAGCAATGAAAAAAGAGTCCGGATTTTCCGGACTCTTTTTTGTGGAATGGTTTCTTAGGAGTTATTATAAAATGAAAAAACAAATCAAGCCAATAATTATACTTATGAGTGCGCCACCGATAACATCTTTGATGAAGTGTACACCGCTTAAAACTCTTGTGATACCAATTACAGTGGAGAGTATCAGCATGATAACGCCTAAGCTGATGTCTAAATACAAAAATGCCATAGCGATAATGAACGCTGACGCTGTGTGGCGACTCGGAAAACTTTTACCCTTTGTGCTTTTAGCGACAGCAGGAGTGTAATCGTACACTTCGTATGGTCTTTTAGCGTTAACAATGTACCTGAGTGCTGTGACTATTATCAGCACACCGAGAGGTACAAGGGTAACTTTCAGAAAGGTTTCGTTCTTAAATCCTGTGGTGAACATCAGATACAGCAGTTGCACAGGATACGAAACCATAATAATTGCAGGAAGGACATCATGAAGAGCTTTAATGATATTAGAACGGTTTTTAGTGCTGACAAAATATTCACTTAAAAATTTGTACTGTTCTTCTTTCATGTTCACCTGTCCTTTCCTTTGAAGTGACTACATTATATCACATCAATTTTTTAAAACAACAAACAAATTTTAACGAATTTATTAACATTCTATGACTACGTTATATTTTTTAAACCAATAATCAAGCTCTATAATATACGCCATTATCTGAGGTGCACGCATGAGCTGACCATACCACGGTGATGAGATTTTATCTTCGTTATTCATTATGTTCATAACACCGTTGAAGCTTAAAAGATTTGAAAGAATGGTATCTTTTTCGTTTAATATTTCTTTGACCTTTTTACTACACATTTTCATATATTCAGGGTTATGAGTTTTCGGATATGGACTTTTTTTACGCCAGCATATGTCATATGGCAGAATATCCTCAAACGCTTTTCGTATTATTCCTTTTTCTCTGCCACCATATGCTTTTAATTGCCACGGCATATTATATGCGTACTCAACTATTCTATGGTCGCAAAACGGTACTCTAACCTCAAGTCCCGAGTACATCGAACACCTGTCTTTTCGCTCAAGTAAGCATTGCATGAACCACTCAAAATTAAGCATAAACATTTCTCTCATGCGTTTGTCTACTACGGAATCTGAAGAGAGTTTATCCGCTTTTTTAGTAGTATCAAAGTATTTACTCATGACATATTCTTCGCCGTGCTTTAATACGCCTTTTTTCAGTATGCTTCGTCTTATTTCCTGACTTCTGGACCACGGAAAGCATTCTTCGAACAATATGTTTTTATTATGGTACCACGGATAACCTCCGAATAGCTCATCGGCACATTCTCCCGAGAGTGCTACCACGTAGTCTTTTTTTATTTCTTTGCAGAATAGAAGCAGGGAAGAGTCGATGTCCACATATCCGGGCAAATCACGTGCGTATACGCTATCATATAACGCGTTCATAACGTCTTCGTTTTTCAGTATAATTTCTGTGTGCCTTGAGTTAATATCATCTGTCATTTTCGAGATGTAGTCAAAGTCAGCATTAGGTTGGAATGCATTTTTTGTAAAATACTTTTTATTGTCTTCGTATTCAACCGAGTAGGTGTTTATCTGACCTTTTTCACTCTTTTTATAGTGCTCTGATGCAGTTTTGCATATAATGCTTGAATCCAGTCCTCCCGATAAGAAAAAGCACATAGGTACATCGGAAACAAGCTGACGGTTAATAGAGTCTTCTATCAGAAAACGAGTCTTTTCGATAGTATCACTTTCACTATCTGTGTGTTCTTCAGCTTTGATTCGGTAGTAAAGTTCTTTGTGTAATTTTGAGTTTTTGTATATTGCTGTTTCTCCGGGTCTGAGTGCTTTTATTCCCTTGAAAATTCCGCTTTTCGGAGATCGTGCAGGACCTAAGAAAAATATCTCATATAATCCAGTTTCGTTAATAGTCGGGTTTGCCATTTTACTTTCTAAAATAGCTTTGATTTCCGACCCGAATACTATACCGTCTTTGTATTTATAGTAAAAAAGTGGCTTTACTCCAACTCTGTCTCTGCATAAAAATAGTTTCTTTGAGTGTTTTTCGTATATAGCAAAAGAGTATATTCCGTTAAGTTTATGGACGCATTTCTTCCCAAACTGTGCGTAACAATGCAGCAATACCTCAGTATCACTATGACCGATAAATTTGTGTGAAAGGCTTATAAGTTCAGCTCTTAGTTCCTTGGTGTTATAAAGCTCACCGTTATACACTATTACATATTCTTCACCTTTGAATTTAAGCGTCATCGGTTGCTTTCCGTTTTCAATATCAATAACTGCTAAACGCCTGTGAATTAGTGCTGCGTCATGACTGATATATTCACCTTTTTCATCGGGACCTCTGTGTTTAATTGAGTGTGACATATTTCGTATTTCGTTTTGCTTTTCTCTTAAGTCGATGTTACTGTCGAGCCATCCTGCGATTCCGCACATAGTATTACCTCCGTTTATACTCAGTTTTATTTAGCGAGCTGATGAAACACACCGCCGTCAATATCAAAGCTAATGACCCCCATATTGATGACGATAAATCCGGTAGCGTGTCGTGTGTACTTGAGAACACGTTTTCGCTTATCGGAAACAGTATAAGTAATATATATGTAGAACATGATGCTATTATACCTTGTATAATTCTCAATAAGAAAAATAGTTTTTTGTTTATATCAATGTCTTTTAGAATCGAAAATACCTGAAAATGTACACATATTCCACCGAATGAAATTAAAAACGAGATGATATAAAGCGGATATTTTCCGCATAGTTTACTTAATGCGTACGTGATTTCTAGTACTGAAGTAAGGATATCGGTAATTATTTGATGTTTTGAAAACACTTTTTCCAGTACTGAGATTAATGCACTGAAAGTTATCACCATAGCACACATATCTATCATTGATTGACACGCAGAAGATACGGCTTCGACCATTGTGGTTTTCTGGGTGTTGGGCTTAGTATCTGCGTGTGTATCATCTGATTTAATCATATGACCGACAATAATTGCGGTTATCAGATACGATATAATCTGGGATGCCAAAAGAATATATGAGGCTTTTTTACTGTGTAATAGTGCGTTACCAACGTAGTTTACTACAAAACCCGGACCGCTTGAAAAAGCGATTAAAGCTAGCTTTTTTGCTTGCTCTTTATTTATATGACCGCTTTTATACTCTGAAATTACACTTTTTGCTCCTACTGGATATCCACCTATTGCGGCTAAGATTAAACTAGTACAGCAGGTTTTATCTACCTGTATTAGTTTTTGTATGGGGTATCCTAGTGCTTTAGATAAAATCCTACACACAAAGCCGTTTGAAATGTATGTTGCAATTATCATAAAAATGAATAACGAAGGTATAAGTACACTTGTACAAAACCCAAGTCCCTTTATTACACCGTTATAGCATTCTTTTGAGTATTTCAGTGAGAGGAGCATGAAAGTTATTATTAACACTACTTGAAAAAACTGTTTTACTCTCTTTTTTATACTATTTGAAATTATTATCCCAGTCATTTTATCACCATTAATATATATGAATGTTTTAGCATAAAAATTATAATAATGGGGGTATTATATGAAAAAAGGTAAAGATAAAAACCAGTCAGATAAATTACATACTAAGTCTATGATGCAGAATTTGTTTTCTCAGATGCCTCAATTTGTTTTTGATGGTAACAGAGAAGTTGTTATTGAAGGTAGCAAAGGTGTGCTTGAGTATAGCGAAAATATAGTGAGGATAAATACCAATATCAGTGTGGTGTGTTTTGAAGGAAAACACCTTAATCTCAGGTGTATATCTCCTAGTGAGCTTATCATAGACGGTTTTATTACAAAAATAGAATTCGTGGTGTAGTGGGGTGCTCTGATGTTACTTGAAATAGTTCGCTGGATGCTTGGATATGTGAGTTTTGAGATAATAGGAAAATTTCCCGAACGCTTCATTAATATAGTATCTAAAAACAGCATTTCTATATGGAATACATCAAAAAGAGATCAGTCACTATTTGCGTGTATGCATGTAAAAGACTATAAAAATATCCGACGACTGGCTAAAAAAAGCTCAGTAAGGCTTAAAGTAGTTAGTCGCCACGGTTTTCCTTTTTTTATAAAAAAGTACCATAACCGTATTGGTGTGGTTTTCGGTGTCATTGTGTTTACTGTAATTGTATATGTTTTGTCATGTTTTGTATGGACTATTGATGTAGTGGGGCTTGAAACTATATCCTATTCAAAGCTCATGAATACTCTTAATGATAATGGACTATATGTAGGTACATACATACCTTCTGTGAGCTTTAATAATATCAGCAGAAGCACTATGATTGAAATAGACGATATTGCATGGATGGCTATTAATGTTCAGGGAAGTCACGCTAGTGTTGAGTTGAAAGAAAAGCGGAAATCCCCAAAAGTTCCTGATTTTAATCAGCCGGCTAACGTCAAAGCAAAATGCGATGGTGTGATACTCAGTATAAACACAAGAGCGGGAGAAGCGTATTTTGAAAAAAGCTCCGCAGTAGTTAAAGACCAAATGCTTGTGTCAGGTGTACTAAAAGACAAACTCGGAGGAGTGTCAGTTGTCAGAGCAGACGCTGAAATTATTGCTCGTACTAACCATAAAAGTACTTTTAGTGCAGAAAAAACTTATGGCTGTTACAGCTTTTCTAATGCAAAAATTGATAGAAC
>JAFVVB010000140.1 GCA_017502425.1 Ruminococcus sp.
CGAAGAAAATGATGTTTTCTCGATTGAAATGAAAGTGACTGAAATTTTACACCAGATTGGTGTACCTGCTCACATCAAGGGCTATCACTATCTCAGAGATTCAATCATTATGAGTATTGAGCAACCGTCTATCATCAATGCTGTAACAAAACAGCTATACCCTTCTGTTGCTAAAAAGTATTCAACAACAAGTTCAAGAGTTGAACGTGCAATCAGACACGCTATCGAGGTGGCGTGGGACCGCGGTGATGTTGAGATATTGAATTCCTACTTCGGATATACCATTCAAGGTAGCCGATGTAAGCCGACAAATAGCGAATTTATAGCGATGATATCAGATAAATTAAGACTGCAAATGAAAACAGCAAGTTAATACTATATGTAACTAAGGGCGCTTGAGATTCAGGCGCCCTTTTCTTCTTTTATTGACATTAAATTTTAATGTGATAAAATTATAGTAAGCAATGGCTAACTATAAAGCGAGGTAATAAATGAAAAAAGTAAAGTTTGATATTACGGGTATGTCCTGTTCTGCGTGTTCTTCTCATATTGAAAAAAAAGTTAACAGTATCGAAGGTGTATCGTGTGCTGTCAATTTGCTCCAGAACTCTATGGTTGCTCAATTTGATGAAATCAGAGTATCGCAAGATGACATAATATATGCGGTTGAAAGCATCGGTTATGGTGCAAAAGTTCATACAAATAATAATATTGATAAAAAATCTCTCAATGTTAAACTCATAAAGCTAATCACTTCAGTAATTATGATGATAGTTCTGATGATAGTAGCTATGGGACATATGTTCAGCATACACATAGACGCTAATACTTCTGCAATTATTCAGATTATTCTGACCACAATAATTGTAGCTCTTAACTTCAAGTATTTTACTAATGGATTCAAAGGACTTATTAAACTCTCACCTAATATGGATACGTTGATAGCGCTTGGGTCTACTGCTTCCATAGTATACAGTCTGGTTGCTGTTTTCACACTCGACAATTTTATTCACAATCTATACTTTGAGTCTGCCGGTATGATACTGACATTCGTATCAGTTGGTAAATATTTTGAATCAAGGTCAAAATCTAAAACAACTGAAGCGATTTCAAAACTCATGGAATTAGCTCCTGATACAGCCTTAGTCAGACGAGACGGAAAAGAAGTTCTGATTTCTACCGATGAAGTTGAGATAGATGATATAGTTATTATCAAAAGCGGTGACGCTGTATCAGTTGACGGAGTTATTATTGAAGGCAATGGATATACCGATGAATCAGCACTAACCGGTGAAAGTATGCCAGTAAGCAAACGATGTGATGATAAAGTCTACTGTGGCACTATACTCCAAAGCGGATATATTGAAGTCAGAACCGAAAAAGTTAAAGCTGATACAACTTTATCTAAAATCATAGCTTTAGTAGAAGATGCTGCATCTTCCAAAGCTCCTATCGCCAAAATCGCTGACACTGTCAGCAAATTCTTTGTACCAGCTATTATTCTTCTTTCAATACTTACAACCATAATATGGAATTTTGCTCAGAATGATTTCTCGGTTGCTTTATCATTTGGTATTGCTGTTATGGTTATTTCGTGCCCGTGTGCATTAGGACTTGCTACACCTACTGCAATTATGGTTGCAACCGGAGTTGCTGCTAACAACTCTATTCTGATCAAATCATCTCAGGCTCTTGAGATACTCAGTAAGGCTAAAAATATCGTATTTGATAAGACAGGTACTATAACTCAAGGAAAACCTCACGTTAAAGATATCAGAGTATTTAACAATATCAGTAAAAATGAAGTTATAAAAATCGCCGCCAGTATCGAAAAACTATCGCAACACCCTCTCTCCTACGCTATAATAGAAGAATACAAAGGTGAAGATTACTATCAGGTAACAGACTTTGAAAATATTACTTCAAAGGGTATTTGCGGCACTATAAATAATAAACGATACAAAATCGGAAACAAAGAATTTGCAAATCCTGATAATATAGCTGATGATACTGATGATGGTCTTACCAAAATCTACGTTTCAGATGATAATAATCTTCTTGCAATCTTCTATATTACAGACAAAATTAAGGACAGCAGTAAATTTGCTATCGAAAAGCTTAACGAGCTTAATATCAACACCTATATGCTGACAGGTGATAATGAAAGCTCAGCCCAATACGTTAAATCCCAAACAGGTATCACTCACGTTTATTCAAGATTAATGCCTGATGATAAAGAACGCATTGTTAAAGAGTTGAAAGAAAGCGGCACTACTATCATGGTTGGCGACGGAATCAATGATTCACCGGCACTGGTCAGTGCCGACGTTGGTATTGCTATCGGTGCAGGTACTGACATTGCAATAGACTCTGCCGATGTGATTCTCACAAGAAGCGATTTGCTCGATGTTCTCACAGCAGTACAGCTTAGTAAAGCTACACTTAGAAACATTAAAGAAAATCTATTCTGGGCATTTATTTATAACATTATTTTCATTCCGATTGCAGCAGGTGTCCTCTACCCTGCTTTATCAATCAGACTTGAACCAATGTACGGTACTATCGCTATGAGTTTAAGCTCAGTATGTGTCGTAACTAATGCACTCAGACTAAAGCTATTCAAACCAAAATATACTTATAAGGAGACAAAATATAATATGAAAACTATGATTATCGAAGGCATGATGTGCCCTCACTGTAAAGCTCACGTTGAAAAAGCACTCAATTCTATCGACGGTGTAACAGCTAGCGTAGATCTTCAAAACAACTGTGCTAATATCGAAACCGAGGTAAGTGATGAGGTATTAACAAATGCTGTCACAGAGGCCGGATATAAAGTAATTTCAATCAACTAAGAAAAGGCTGTATGCAGTTAATTGCATACAGCCTCATTTTTTAACAAATTATTTTGCTGGTTCGTCAGTATTGAATACATCTTTGAAAGTAGTAGCCATAGTAGCGATACCCTGAAGCTCTGAAGGGATAAAGATTTTAGTTGCTTTACCGTCAGAAATCTTCTCGAGTGACTCAAGACTCTTTAATGCGATAACTTTATCAGTAGGAGCAGCTTCGTTGAGCATCTTAAGTGCATCAGCATAAGCCTTCTGTACTGAAAGGATAGCCTGAGCTTCACCGTCAGCTTCACGAATCTTAGCTTCTTTAACAGCATCAGCCTTTAAGATAGCTGATTCTTTAAGACCTTCAGCAACAAGCACCTGACTACGTTTTTCACCTTCAGCATCTAAGATACGAGCTCTTCTCTCACGCTCAGCCTTCATCTGTTTTTCCATCGCATCCTGAATCTCACGTGGTGGTAAGATGTTCTTTAATTCGACACGGATAACCTTAATACCCCAAGCATCAGTAGCTTCATCAAGAATGATTCTGATTTTATCGTTGATAGTATCACGTGAAGTGAGTGTGCTATCAAGCTCGAGGTCACCGATGATGTTACGCAGAGTAGTAGCTGTAAGATTTTCGATAGCGTTAAGCGGACGTTCTACACCGTAAGTATAGAGCTTAGGGTCAGTAATCTCAAAATACACTACTGTGTCAATCTGCATAGTAACATTATCACGTGTAATAACAGGCTGTGGTGGGAAATCAACAACCTGCTCTTTTAACGAAATTTTACTAGCAATACGATCGATAAAAGGAACTTTGATGTGAAGACCTGTCTGCCATGTTGTATAATAAGCACCGAGTCTTTCAACTACGTATGCGTGTGCCTGAGGCACGATTTTGATATTTCTTACAATAACAATAAGTAATAAAATAATCAATGCAAAAATCATGAATAATCCAACTTCCATTTTAATACCACCTTTAATTATTTTTTAATTTAACAACAAGCTTAGCTCCCTCAATGGCAACTACGCTTACTATACTGTCTTTTTTGATAATTTCACCATCAGCACTTTTAGCACTCCAAACAGATGACTCTACCTTAACCTGTCCTACTGCTTTGATATTATCAATATCTTTGATAACAAGTGCATCTTTACCAATATTTCTATCAGAGTTAGTATGTGTCTTTTTAGTAACATTTAC
>JAFVVB010000141.1 GCA_017502425.1 Ruminococcus sp.
GATTCGACCGATGATAGCACTAAACGAAACTGAGGTTGAAAAAGCTTGCGCTAAAAATAATCTTCCTGTCACTAAGAGCAACTGTCCAGTTGATAAAACCACAGTGCGCGAAGAAACGAAAAATCTCATCAAGACCTTAGAACAGGATTATCCATCACTAAAAGCTAAAATCATCCACGCTATGAAAAAACACGATGTCAGCGGATGGTAATGATGTTGTTCAAATCAATATAACAACTGCTTCATAATCGTTTATTATCACGGTTCGTCGACCTCGCCGACCCCTACCAATAATTTTTAGCACGCTAGAAGTAAGAAACGGTTAGTTATTCGAAAAGTTAACCACCAGAATCAATAAATTTTTATATGACAAAAGGGCTGCTCAGAAATTAGTGAGCCAGCCCTTTTTCTTTTATCAGCGTATTAATCTAGAATATATACAGTAACGTCACGTCTGCCGAAATTGATACACTCGTCATACGACGACATATACAAGTCCACAAGTGCCGTGCCACTCATAAGCGCACCACCGGTATCAACGGCGGTTGCGTAACCGTATGTGTAGCCATCAGCGACAATATAAAGCTTACTGCCATACGGAATGATATCAGGATTCACCGCCACTCCGCCGACATAAGCCTCAACTCCTGTTGAAGTTACCGCACCACTTTCTGCAGTATAGGCGGTGGCACTACCTTTGAGCACCTTTGAATACGAAAGACCGTCAATAGTACCTGCTGTGCTTGTTATCGGTTTTGATACTAAAGCTACTTCTTCGTTTTCTGGCACTGCTCCTTCGTGCCTCTTAGAAACATTTTCCTTTTTCGTGCCTTTGAGTACGACTTTATTTTGTGGCTTTTTCACTATACTTTCGAAAGCACTGCACTTAACACTACGCTTACCGTTTACATATTTATATGTTGTGGCTATTTCTTTTACACCCAGCTTACCATTCTGAATGGTTTTAGTATACCCTTCATCAAACTCGTCAGAGTATTTATACTGTGTTTTAAAACTTAACGCTTTTGTATCAGTATCGGTGATGTACTTCACTTCATCGATAACGATTTTCATATCTTCTTTGAGCGGTGTATCAGCAGACACGTTAATAACATCATCATCTGTAAGTTCAATATTTGCTTTTTTCAGCACATCTGATACTGTACCCGATGCCATAAACTCAACGTATTCCATATTATGATAACTTATGCTCACTGGAAACGCACGAAGCACTTCTATATAGATTAAATTGCTGTTTTCTTTTCTGACGATTTTATCTTGTGGTGCAATTTCAACCTGTGCTCTGGATAAAATCTTCGACGTAGAGCTTTCATATGTTTTTATAGTAAGCTCTTTTTCGCCATCAACGAGTTTTACGTTTTTAGTAGCGTCTGCTGTAATCACAGCACACGAAAAGACGAGTATAAGCGACAGCGTCACAGAAGTTACTGCTTTGATTTTCTTGTTTTTTAAAAGCTTTTTCATAAAGCCTCCTTTCTGAAAAGGTGACTTAATAAGCCACCATTCCACACGGCGCATTATACAAGCCTCAAGAGAATCGGTCAAAGCGGTTTTTTACTCACATTTTATGCACATGTCACAACCGCACACACTGAAAACGCAGTATATTCACTCACGCTCTTCCAGTTGTGGAAATATGTAGAAAATACCATGTGAGATGTTTAGAATCACGCCACGCGGAATAATACCCCAGTATATGAAAGGATTTGAAAAAGTATTACAAAAGAAAAAGGACACGATAAACCGTATCCTCATCACAGCCAGTTAATAAAGGCTGTTTTATCATCGCAATTGTATCCTGCTTTCTCGTACCGCGATTGAGAACAGTAACTTTCTGTCCTTTCTCAAGAAAGTATTGTGCAACGTATTTACTGACAAAGGTAGTACCGCCTGTGACTAAAATTTCCATAGCATAATCTCCCTTTATTTTATACTCTGATTTTACCACTAACTATCGGCTATATCAAACAAAAATCCCGAAAGCATAAGCCTTCGGGATAATGATAGACAATATGAAATTATCTCTTTGAGTTTTCAAAGTACCGTTTATATAGTTTGGTATCGTTGAAAATCGTATATATTGTGGGGTTTTGTGTTGCTAAAATTGAATATCGTTGCAAAAAGTTTATAGTGTTTCATAAAATATTGCACCAAATTTGCACCAATAATTTAACACTAATGAAAGTTATTCTGCCATTTGCAGTACATCGTGAATTGCCTTGATTATTATTAATCCATAGTCAATAAGAAATGATTTTTGCTCATTAGTATAAGATGCTCGTTCCTGAATGGATTTATCAGATGAATGTCTAAAACATTGAAGTCTATGGCGATACTCTTTAACAGTTTCCTCGTTGATATATTCAAAGCATACCAATGAATAGTCTACTGAAAGGAATTTGCCGTCTTTCTTCAACATGTTTTCAATGAGATTTGCTATTTCGGCAAGTTTTTCATCTGTACTCATATTGTTGAAAGATGATTGACGAGTTGATATTTCAATAAACTTTTGATTTATAGAGTCGGTTATTTCTATATGGTTAGATTTGAGTTCAAAAGTAAGACTAGCTACAAATGCTCTTCGTGTAGCATATCTAACGGTGCCGTTATCATCACCGCCTTGAGCAATTATTCTGTTTCTAATTTCACCATAAGTAAATTCACCAGGTTCTACAGGGGGTCTTGCCAATACTCTCGGAAACTCTTTAATTTCATATCCCATTTTATGTAAATAATAAGTTATTAGATAAAACCAACATTTTTTCTCAGTATCAAAGGCAACTTCGGGTTGACACAATTCTCTGAATTTCAGTATTGCTTCCTCTGTATCATATACTTCAAATTCAATATCATTTACTTCTTCATACCCAGTAAAAATATTATATTCTTTATTAACGTTTTCAATCTCATTGTGAAAACGGTGATGATATTCATCTTCTTTGATGTGTTGAAGATAAAAATCCCTTAAATCCATATAAACACCTCTTGTACAACAAAAAGTTTCTAAATTTATTATAATTATACC
>JAFVVB010000142.1 GCA_017502425.1 Ruminococcus sp.
AAATCGCTAAAGAAATCGCATCTATCGCTGAAGATACAAAAGTTCAGATCAGAAATGTTCGCCGTGATATTATCGATAAGTTGAAGACTATGAAAAAAGACGGCGAGCTTACTGAGGATGATCTCAAACACGGCGAAAAGAAAGCTCAGGAACAGACTGATAAGTTTATCAAGGTTGTTGACCAGATGTCTGATAAAAAGAAGAAAGAGATCATGGAAATCTGATATGGCTTTTTTTAAGAAATCAAAAAAGGATACTTCGTTATCCTTAAAAGATATTCAATTGCCTTTACACATCGGTATTATTATGGACGGCAACGGCAGATGGGCTAAAAAACGCGGTCTGCCTCGTACTGCCGGACACACTGCTGGCGCGCAAACATTCAGAAGAATTGCGCGCTACTGTTCCGATATAGGCATCAAATATTTAACAGTATATGCTTTTTCTACTGAAAACTGGAAACGACCCAAAGAAGAAGTCGATGCTATCATGAAGCTTTTTAAGGAGTACATGATTGAAGCGATCAATGATTTTCAGGACGATAGCATAGTTGTAAAATTTATCGGTGACCGTACTGTTTTTTCTGATGATATGCTGGAACTTATCGAGAAAAACGAGAATGATTCTAAAGATCGTGACGGAATGGTTCTCAATATCGCTATGAATTATGGCGGAAGAGATGAGATAGTTCATGCGGTCAAGGATATTTTTGCTGATATCCAGAATGGTAAACTAACCGCCGATGATATCAGTGATCAGTTATTAAGTGATTATATGTACACTAAATCGCAACCTGATCCTGATCTTATTATTCGTCCAAGTGGCGAGTACAGGACTTCTAACTTCCTTTTATGGCAGTCAGCTTATTCTGAATACTGCATTATGGATGTATTGTGGCCTGATTTTAAGAGTGAGCATTTAGACGAAGCTCTTATCGATTTTGCTAAACGTAACAGACGTTTTGGTGGAGTATAATTTATTAGATAGTCTAAGGAGACCGTGATATGGTAACACGTTTGATTTCCTCTGCAGTTGGTATAGTTCTTTGCATAGGTTTAATGATAATAGGGGAAAGGAATCCGATAGTTATTACAGTAGCTATTTCTCTGGTTACTGGTTTAATGTGCGGTGAGTTACTTACAGCTAAAAAACTTCATAAGAATCTGAAAATTGCTATACCTAGCATTATTTTCGGTATTGCTATGCCGATACTCAGTTCTACTGGTTTTGCTTTTGTTGCACTATATCTGTTTGCGATTATCATTTTTATCACCAGTGTTATTTGTCACGATTACATTTCTTCGGAAGATACTTTATTTACATTCGGCGGATGTTCGCTTATTACCTTATCTATGACTTCTTTTGCATATACTGCTTGTGGTAAATGTGGATTATCTCCGCTTTTTGTATCTTCATGTAACGATAAAGCATATACTGCTTTCTTCATAGTTATTACTCTTGCCATTCCTTGGCTTGCTGATAGTGGTGCTTATTTTACCGGAATGCTTTTAGGAAAACATAAACTATGTCCTAATATCAGTCCTAAAAAGACTGTTGAGGGTGCTGTCGGTGGACTTGTGTGCGGATTTTTAGCTGTGTTTCTTGTAAGATTCGTATTCACATTTATTTATCCTGACGCTACCATTAATTACATACCGCTAATTATTATAGGCCTTATAAACCCGATTGTATCCATCTTTGGCGATCTCACTTTTTCTATCATCAAGAGATCATGCGGTATTAAAGATTTTGGTTCTATAATGCCTGGTCACGGAGGTATGCTTGACAGATTTGATAGCATCATTCTTTGTGCACCGCTTGTATACATTGTTTCACAGTATTTCACTGTTATCTGTTAATGAGGTTAATATGGTAAGTAATTTATCCGTTCTGGGTTCTACCGGTTCTATCGGAACGCAGACTCTTGATGTTGCACGCAAGCATAATCTGAAGATTTCTGCTTTGAGTGCACACAGTAATATAGACCTTTTAGAAAAGCAAATACGAGAATTCAAGCCTTCCATCGCTGTTGTTTTTCAAGAGTCAAAAGCTGATTTACTAAAAGCGAGTATCAAGGATATGGATACGAAAGTTTACAGCGGTATGGATGGACTCTTGTATGCTGCAACTTACGACGAGTGCGAACTTGTTGTTAATTCTGTTGTGGGTATGGTTGGACTTAAACCTACTCTCGCATCAATCGAAGCTAAAAAGAACATCGCTTTCGCTAATAAGGAAACATTAGTAGCAGGTGGAGCTCTGGTTATGGATGCTGCTAAGAAAAATGGTGTTACTTTATTTCCTGTTGATAGCGAGCATTCCGCTATTTTCCAATGCTTGCAGGCTTCACCGCCTGAAAAAGCACTCAAGAAGATTATTCTCACTGCATCAGGCGGACCTTTCTTCGGAAAAACTAATGAAGAACTTAAAGATGTAACTGTTGCTCAGGCTCTTGATCACCCTAACTGGTCAATGGGAGCAAAGATTACGATAGATTCTGCATCCATGATGAATAAAGGACTTGAAATAATCGAAGCTGCTTGGCTTTTTGATGTTTCTCCTGATGAGATTGAGGTTGTAGTACATAGAGAAAGTATAATTCACTCTATGATTGAATTTGTTGATAATAGTGTTTTGGCGCAACTAGGACTTCCTGATATGAGAATTCCTATCCAGTATGCCATCACCTATCCAAATAGATATGAATCACCTGTTGATTCACTTGATTTTTCGAAAATCTCGAGTATGACTTTTTATCAGCCTGACTATGATACTTTCAAGTGTCT
>JAFVVB010000143.1 GCA_017502425.1 Ruminococcus sp.
ACCAGATTCATATAGTATTCCTCGTTACCGCCGCCTACATACGGATTAAACTCCTGCAACGACGGACTCAAAAAAACTTTCGGCATATTTACCTCCCAAATATTTAGTCTTTATATCATATTTTTATAAGGCTAATAATATGCATCCATATATTTAGTAAGTTATCTGCCTATAATAAACGAAAAATTTTTCAAAAATTTTCCAAAAAACTATTTACAAACTTTTCGATGTATGCTATATTATTGACAGAAAACAGTAATGATTACTGTTTTTAAGGAGGTGGCCGTGATGAAAGGTCACAATTTCAGTTCCAAAAGAGAAGCTATTTTCAAGACGATAGCAAGCACCAAGACTCATCCGAGTGCTTCGTGGGTTTACGACCAGCTAAAAGAAGAGATACCTAATCTCAGCTTAGGTACGGTATACCGCAACATCGCACTCTTTAAAGAGCAAGGCAAAATCATCACCGTAGCATCGGTAGACGGCGAAGAAAGAATCGACGCTGATGTATCCGACCACGCTCACTTTATATGTGAGCACTGCTCATCGGTCATTGATTTATACGAAACAGAGTTATCCCCTCTTGAAAAACAGCTTTTTGAAAGCGGATTTGATATTAAAAGAAAAAACGTTGTATTTCACGGAATCTGCTGTGAATGCAAAGAAAAACTCAACTGATTTTTGGAGGTAAATGTTATGAAATGGGTTTGTTCAGTATGTGGTTATGTTCACGAAGGAGATATGGCTCCTGAAGCTTGTCCAGTATGTAAAGTACCGGCAGAAAAATTCAACAAAATGGCTGAAGACGCTGGTTTTGCGTGCGAGCACGTTGTAGGCGTAGCTAAAGATGCTCCTGAAGACATCAAGATGGATTTACGTGCTAACTTCGAAGGCGAATGCTCCGAAGTAGGTATGTATCTCGCTATGGCAAGAGTTGCTCACAGAGAAGGCTATCCTGAAATCGGTCTTTACTGGGAAAAAGCAGCATACGAAGAAGCAGAACACGCTGCTAAATTCGCTGAACTTCTTGGCGAAGTTGTAACAGATTCAACTAAGAAAAACTTAGAACTTCGAGTAGACGCTGAAACAGGCGCATGTGCCGGTAAGTTAGAGCTCGCTACTAAAGCTAAAGCTTTAGGTCTTGACGCTATCCACGATACAGTTCACGAGATGGCTAAAGACGAGGCTAGACACGGCGCTGGCTTCAAAGGACTACTTAAGAGATACTTTTCTTAACAACTTACGCAGGAAGTAACCCTTCCTGCGTTTTCTTTTATATAATGGAGGTAATAATATGAAAATATATTCAGCTTTAGTATCACTTATTATAATAGCATCAGTACTCGGCGGTTGTGCTACTTTTACTGTAATCGATAAGAAAACGAATGATAAACAGGAAGCTGTTTCGTCCGTTATAGAAAATGATGTAAAAAACACAGAAAAAGAAACAACAGCCGAAACAAAAAAATCTTTTGAAAACACCGAAGAAACTATTTCAAAAGACGAAGCTGTAAACATCGCACTCTCCCACGCACAGCTAAAAAAAGAAGAAGTCAAGCTACTGTTTTCAGAACTTGACTTTGATGACAAAATATTAAAATACGAGGTTGAATTCAGAAAAGGTACTTACGAGTACGACTACGAAATCAACGCAAACGCGGGAGAGATAATTTCTTTTGATAAAGACATTGATGATTAACCCATCAAGTATTACCCCCATAATAAATATCCCCCCGTAAAACGGGGGGTATTTCATTTTCGGGTATAACCCTAATGCTACTGGCGGTGCACAAGTGCACTTTTTGTTGGCCTGCCAGCCGTGCATTAGTTACTTACTA
>JAFVVB010000144.1 GCA_017502425.1 Ruminococcus sp.
CCTATCACCCATTGGGTGAATTTCTTTCTGTTTTTCGGTGTCAGATTCATCTAAACATCTCCTTAAGATAATCTAACTATAACTAATATATCAATTATCATACAGTTTACTTCATTATTTTTTCATTTTCAAGAATGATGTCATTATTGTAGTTTTTTATTTTTTTACAAAAAAGTATTGACAAACTGTAAGAACTGTATTATTGTATTAGTACAGTAGTACAGTTAAGAAAGGAGTGATTCTATGAAGTGGACTCTCGATAAAATACGTCCTCTGTGCCCTCAGCTGTGTGAACAGGTATGCTTACACATAGCGCTCGGGGAACTGAAAGCAGGCGAAAAAATGTACTCTGTCAGAGAAACAGCTCTAATCGCCGGCGTTAACCCTAACACAGTGCAAAAAGCTTTTGAAAAACTGGAGCAGGACGGAATTTTATACTCAGTAAGAGGCTCTGGGTGGTTTATATGCGATGATACTAAAAATGCTGAAAAAACCTTGAAAAACCTGATAGCCGAGAAAACTTCAGATTATTTCGAAGCGCTTCGTTCGCTTGGAATGAATGATTCACAAATAAAAAAATATGTAAAGGAGTGGGAGAATGAGTGAATTACTAAGATGTGAAAATCTCACCAAAAGATACGCAAATACCACTGCACTCAAAAGCATAGACCTCACGCTTGAAAGCGGAAAAATCGTCGGTCTTTTAGGTCCTAACGGCTCAGGTAAAACCACACTGATTAAGCTTATCAACGGACTCTTAACTCCAGACGAAGGTACTATACTGATTAATGGAAACAAACCATCAACTATCACAAAGAAAGATATCGCATATCTTCCTGATCATCCTTACCTCAACTCATGGATGACAGTAAAGCAGATTGTAGACTTCTTCAAAGACTTTTTCGAGGATTTCAGAGAAGATTTATGCTACTCTATGCTATCAAATCTGGGAATATCCCCTACTGTTAAATTAAAGACTCTCTCAAAAGGTAACAAAGAAAAAGTATGTCTGATTCTGATTATGAGTAGAAACGCTAAGCTTTATGTTTTAGATGAACCTATCGCCGGTGTTGACCCTGCTGCCAGAGATTACGTTATCTCAACTATAATCAATAACTATAATCCTGACGCTACGGTAGTAATTTCTACTCATCTCATCTCAGATATCGAGCAGATTTTAGACGAAGCTATATTCATTCAGAATGGCGAAATACTTCTCAAAGAATCCGTAGACACCATCAGAGAAGAAAAAGGCAAAAGTGTCGATGAATTATTCAGGGAGGTGTTCAGATGGTAAAGAAACTGTTTAAACACGAATTTTACGCATACCTGCGTGTCGTATTTCCAATGCACATCATACTTTTAGGTATTGCGATTTTATCAAGAATTATACAGCTTTTTGATAATAATTCTCTTTCATATGACATTATGTTCTGGTCCTCAGTAATAGCATTCATCGTGGGTTGTGTAGTATGCTTTTTACTGACATTCGTATTCGGTATACGCAGATTTTATTCTAACATATACTCACACGAAGGATATCTCACGCTGACATTACCGGTAAATCCTACACAGCATATTTTAGTAAAAAATGTCGTTGCACTTACTGCTCAGATAACCAGCTTACTGATGATTTTACTCTCCGTTTGTGTTATCACATTAGGTGATGTGTGCGTAGAGTTATTCAAAGTAGTTGGCTATGTACTACACATCGCATACGATGAAGTAGGCCAGCACACCACACTTTACATAATAGAGATTATACTTTGTTTAGTTATCTCTATATCTACCTCATTCATGCTATTTTATGCGTGTATTTCTCTGGGTCAGAGAGCTAAGAAAAACAGAGTCGCTGCCGCTGTCGGTATATACTGCCTCTACTACTTTATTGTTCAGGTAATTGGGACAATATTCATTATATTAGTCACAGTCTTCTCTGAACAGCTCAGACTCTATGATTTACTCATGTATCTGACAGAACATCCGATAGTAACTAATCACATCGGCTTTTGTGCTGTGATAGTAGTAAGCGGTTTACTCAACCTTTTATACTTTGCTATCACTAAGAAAACCATTACTAAAAAACTCAACCTTGAGTAAGAAAGGAGTAGGATTTATGAAAAAGAAATTTAAAATTTTGTCAATAATTCTTGTCATCGTTATGCTGTGTCCTCTCCTTACAGGATGTGCTGAGTTAGATGACCTCAAAGAACACCACGCTGTATTTACTACTAAAGGTGACATGAACTCAATTACATATAAAGGCACAGTGTATAAGGCTTTACCACCTGAACTGGAGCCTCATGTTAATTTAGAAATAGGAAACAATTATGTCAACTTAACAGAACCTGATGTACCTGTTTTGCTATCAACTAATTATGATCTTTATTCAATGCTTATGATTAGTGACAACGGAAATTTCATCTACGGCGAAGTTCCAGCGGATCAGGAATATCTGAAAGAAAGCGGTCAATATGCCGCTGTATACTGTGAAGACGGAGAAAATGTTATTTACGAAGGTTCACAAAATGTCACTATGACTTACTGTAAAGAAGTGATATACGACGAGGTTTTATCCGAACTTCAAAGCGGTGTTGAATACACTAAATACGGTTTTGAGCACTATACTGAATCTGATCCAAAGTTATTCGAGCAAAGCTTTGATGATATTAATGATATATATGAATATGTATATCTGAACGAAGAGCAGACCAAGGCTGTTGATGATATTATAAAAACTGTAAAGCCTGAAAAGAATAGCGCTATATCAACCAACTCTACTTACGTTACTGATCTTGACAGAGTCAGTGAAGATGAACGTTTTGCTAAGGTAAGCTACAATGTGTGCTTTGATGGCACAAGTTATTATCTGATTGAAATCACTGATTACGAATACTATGAGTACACAAGAGAGCTTGATGACTATAATTCATATAAAGTTCCATCAAAATATCATGCTCTCTTTGCTAAAATGTTTAAAAACGAAACAGTTTTTACAACATCAATGGGCTAAAAACTTAAACCGCACCCTTTATTGAATCAGGGTGCGGTTTTTGTATGCTAAATTCCTAATGCCTCTTGCAGATACTCAAAAGAATGAACTCGTAAATTGCTGAGTATTTTCACAGTATTATTCTCAAAAGGTTTAGTTAAATCAGTTTTATTAAGTTTTGACTCAGAGTCTATGAAACGGTGGGATAAATCAAAAAGCTCACATATATCGGTAAGTCGGGAATTGACCTCTCCTGCCATAGAAACAGGCAACGTAGAAGTGAAAAATGGTATAGAGTAGTTTATAGCAAATGCAGTGCCGTGAAAAGAATTAGTAACTACATACGATGCGTTTTTATAGCACTCTAAAAACTCACTCGGTCCAGCAAAAGCAAGGTTCTTACCAGAATGGAGTATAACCTGCTTTTTTGATGGTTTTATATTTACTACTTTTAGTCCAGTTTTCTGCTTAAGTTTATAAGTAATCTCTCGCAAAAGCGGTGTCTCAATCATATAGTAAGTCAGAATATATCCGCCTTTAGGAAGCTTCAGAGATTCATCAGCGTAAGCGTTCCACTCATCTTTAGTAAGTAAAAAAGTAGGGTCTAATACTGAGGTCGCATCTTTTATATCAGGATTCACTCTTTTTATTTTTGCTAATATATCCTGCGCTGTTTCTTCTCTGACTCCTAAATAATCAAAACCCGATAAATAGGGCGCTATCTCCTTAATTCTATCACCACTTAACTTACGCTCACCGAAACTTGATGCAAAAGTGATTTTTCTTCTATGCTCAAAAGGCATAAAATACGTCATATCATCGTCAGTGATGTTTCTATTAAAAAGCTGGTCAGAACCTGAAACCAGAACATCATAGTTTCTCACAATTTTTGCAACCTCATCGGTAGTTTTAAAAAACTCATCGGATATGTTCATTTTGCTAAAAAAACTTTTGAAACTATCAGCTTTTCGTTTAGCCATATTCGGATAAAGCACAGCATTCACGATAATCGATAACGCTTCCTTTAAAGATTTTGCGTTAGTGAGTTTTCGCCTTCTCAACGTACGTTCAATATACTCAGGTCGGTAGTCGATGATTTCAGTATCCACACAGAGTTTACTGATTCCTTTTTCAGTAGCAAACGCCTGAAGCGCCGTACCGTAATTTGTTGCTCTATGAAACGTCAGTATACCTACTTTCACTTTCTTCTCCCCTAACCTGTTATAGTGTTATTATTGTAAATTAGAATTAAAAATAGGTCAAGTTAAAATAATGTAACACAAAAATACAATTACTTTCATATCAAAAATTAACCCCTATGGCAGGTTTCCTACCATAGGGGAATTTAGTTTATAGATTATTATTTATCATTCGTGGTATTTTTCGCCACCAAAACGAGTGATATATCCCACGTTGCCCGATGAATCGAGTGCATTAAGTTTATAGGTATAGTCTTTATAATTTGAAAGGTTTAATGTCGCGGTATTAGTAGTAGTGCTCTTCATTACTACTTCTTCACCTTCTGCATTAATATATGATACCCACACCTTACTCATACCGATATCATCATTCCATGAAAGTGTTACTGTATCATCATCAACAGGTGTGAATGTGATAATATCAGAATCTGAATACGGAATTCTCGCAGAATCAGCGAG
>JAFVVB010000020.1 GCA_017502425.1 Ruminococcus sp.
TGAAATTGATGGTGCTGTTGGTATGAATAGTGGAATTTTCAACAACCCATTTATAATCTGGGGAAAATATAGAAAGAAGCTATTTAAATATGAATTGCCAATTTCGTTTCAGTTCCACCATACGCAAATGGATGGCGCACACGCAGGCAGATTTTTAGCAAATCTGCAGAAAGAGATTAATAAGCTGAAATAGGTAATTAAGATTTGGTAAGAAAATCTTAATTATTGTGGATAAGTTTCCGATGACTTATGTTAGCAATTTCGTTGCTACCACCCACGTGGAATGCATCTGCCTGCTTACTAAAAACTGAAATTCACAGCGAGGTTTTATGAAAACACTTTACATATCAGATTTAGACGGTACGCTACTTGATAATACTCCAAAAACAAGCGAATACACAAACAAAACTATTAACGCACTACAAAAAGAAGGTGTCGTGTTTTCCTTTGCGACAGCACGTTCATTCACTACCGCTAAAAAGGTAATAAAAGGACTGACGATTAATTATCCCGCAGTAGTTCACAACGGTACTTTCATCGTTGATAACGAAGGTAAAATCCTTATCAAAAACACTTTCAGCAAAGAAGACTCACACTCTATTCTTGACACTCTTTTGAAAAACGAAGTGCACCCTATCGTTTACTCTCTGATTGATAATAAAGAGCAGTTTTCATACGTCAGAAAAACACTCAACAGTGAAACCAAAGAGTTTTTAGAAAGCAGACGTGACGATAAAAGAAATCGTGAGGTTTACGATAACTCTAAGCTTTACGACGGCGAGATTTACTACTTCACCCTCATCGGTGATGAGGATAAAACAAAACCGCTGTACGAGTTATTCAAAGACAGTTTTCAGTGCTATTTTCAAAAAGATATGTACTCAGGCGACTACTGGCTTGAGATACTCCCCAAAAACGCTACCAAGGCAAACGCCGTCAACCAGCTCAAAAATATGCTTAGCTGTGACGAAATAGTGGCTTTTGGTGACGGTATAAATGACGTCGAAATGTTCAAAGTCGCCGATAAATGCTACGCTACTGAAAACGCAGTAGATGAACTAAAAGCAATTTCTACAAAAATAATTGAGTCAAACATCAAAAATGGTGTAGCCAAATGGCTCAAAAACAGTTATACTAGTATAGATAAGCAATAATACTAATCAGGAGAAACCTTATGGCTGATATCCTTAAAATACTAATGGTCCAGACTTCTAACCTCAATCTGGGCGATACAATACTCGCAGATAATGACTACTATCTGCTCAAAAAGGCTTTACGTCCGAGAAGATGCGAAATTTTGAGATACAGCATCTCAAGCCGTGACGTAGGTCAGGTTAAGTACGTAGATGCGGTAGTATTCGCAGGCGGTATCCTCAAATGCACTAACGAAAGCTTCCACCTTTATATCCCTGAAATTATCAATGAAGCTAATCGTTACAACGTCCCTGTTTTTATGAGCGCTATCGGTGTGGAAAAATACTACGATGACAACGAAGGTAGCAAAGCCGTGAAGGAGGCTATCAACCTGCCATGTGTCAAAGGTATAAGCGTGCGTGACGATATAGAAACTTTAAAACGCGATTATCTTACTAATAAAAGCATCACCACATACTCAGTATATGACCCTGCTGTGTGGTGTAAAAAAACATACAGAAAAGATTTAAAAATCAAAAGAAAAAAAGAGCAGTTCGTCGGACTTGGTATCACACGAGAAAAGCTTTTTGCTGACTACGGCAACCCTCAGATTGATAAACAGTTCCAGCTTGATTTCTGGAAAGGTATCATAGACGAACTGGAAAAACGTAACATAAAATGGGAAGTGTTCACTAACGGTGACAGATACGACGAGATTTTTGCAGGCGAGGTTTTACGTTACGCAGGTAAAAAGTCTAAAGCACCGACTCCGAGAACCGGTGTATCAGTAGTGAAAACCATTTCTAAGTACACCAGCGTCATCGCAGGAAGAATGCACTCAAACATTGTTTCTTTCTCGCTTAAAATTCCTAGCATCGGATTCATATGGAATCAGAAACTCAGATTCTGGGGCGAAAAAATCGGTTATCCTGAGCGTTTTATCGAATGCAAGGATTTAACGGTTGAAAACGTTATCACCGCGTGGGAAAAAGCAAAAGAGGAAGGCAGTGTGCTCAAACGCAGTTATAAAACAGGTGTGTATAAAGCCTTGAAGGATTTTGCGAAAAATCACTGTCACATCAGAGATAAAGAACACGAAAACCTCGATTTTAAAAAGCATATGCTCGCCCCGTCTTTAGGCGGTATCGACACACGATACAGAAACACTAACTCACCACAGGCTTTTGAGCACTCACTAAACCACGGATTTAGAAACTTTCTTTGTGATGTTCGTCTTACTAAAGATGACGTCGCGGTATGCGTCAACAAGTGGCACAAAGATACCTATAAAATGCTCAACCACAGACTCGCTACCGCTGAGAAAGCGCTTCCTGTTTCATACGATGAATTCATGAAGTGCAAGTACTACCATCGTTTCAACACTTTATCTTTAGAGCAGTTGTTCGACCTTTGTCACGAGCACATAAATTCATCTGACATCAATATGGTGCTTGCAGTCGGTCGTCCTAAAAAGGAAGATTTCGAAAAGCTACTTGACCAGATAAAAGAGCAAATCTCAAAGCACAGTATAAACACTAAAAACCTTTTCTTCAGACTCGAGCAAAAGCGTGACATAGACACCTTCAAAAAAAGTTCGGTGAAGATGAACATCATCTACCACCTCGTGCTCAAAAAAATGCCTGAAGAAGAAACACTAAAAGCATTCGAAGAAGCACTCAGCTACTGCAAAGATAAGAAAATCAAGTACATCTACTTTAAACTCGAGATGTTTACTGAAGAATACGCTCAGCTGTGTGAAAAATACGGTGTTAAATTCTACACAAGCCCGTATGTTAAGACTGAGAAAGTCATCGACTGCATCAAAAACGGTGCACACTTTGTGACCAGTCACTACTACGAGGTTGATTATTTAAGAAAACTCACTAAGTAATTTATTTTGAGTTTTACTAAATCTTTTAAGGACAGAATATGAGTAACGCATTAAAACACTTTATAACTATCACTAAA
>JAFVVB010000145.1 GCA_017502425.1 Ruminococcus sp.
TGACCTGATGTTGTGTGTAAGAAGTTAACTGTCAGGTAGTTAGAGTCTGTGTATCTTGTGTAGTAGAACTTAACAGTAACCTTCTGGTTAGCAGTAGCTGCGCCTGAAAGTTTACCTGTTGAGCTTTCGTACTTATCAAGGTTGTGGTCAAAGAGAATATCTGTATCTGTGATAGCACGATATGTCTGACCAACAGCGTATTTAGCTGTGTTTGTTTTCTCAAGCTTGTATGTGCCGGAAGCTGAATCTCTTACATAGTGCTCAGCTGTGAGTGTAGCAAAGCCCTGAGCAGGTTTTGTGTATGTACCCTGAACAAGGATAGCACCTGAGCGTGCAGGAACTGAGTATGTACCTGATGCTGTGCCTAAAGACTCAACGCCAGCTTTCTTGTCGTTAGCAACGATAGTCCATGTACCAGATGGAAGTGTAACTGACTTAGCAGCAGTCTTATTGTTGTTCATAACAACTAAAACTTTACTCCACTGGCCTGATTTAGTGTTGCTGATAGTGTAAGCAACCGGATTAGATGTAGATACTGTTGTAACAGCATCAGCCTTTGCATCACCAAATGGTGCGAAAGCCTTACGGATTTTGATAAGACCTGCATAGTAGTCAGCATCTGCGCCCCATTTATCGAGTCTGGTCCAGTCGATAGCGTTGATGTTATCTGATGTACGGTAAGAGTTAGCGTCACCGTACTTTGTACGACCAAATTCAGTACCAGCATTCATAAATGGAAGACCCTGTGCTGTCATTGTTGAGAGAAGCGCGAGTCTTAACTGATCAGAAACCTCAGGGTAGTAAGTATTAGCTACTGTCTGGTTGAGTGTGTAAAGTCTCTCAAGGTCTTTATTTGTAGTGAATTTGTAACCATATTTAGAAGTAAGATCGTCCTGGTTAGTTTTTAACAGCTTATCATAAAGTGTTAAGTTATCGTGGTTATCAAGGTAGTTAAGCGCTGATGAAGGAACCTTCTTACCAAAGTATGTGAAGTTAGCTTTAGCAGCATCAAGGATAGCAGCAGGTGTTGTGTCACCCTGAACGAATGCACCTGTTGTACCTGTGTGGTTAGACTCAGAACCTCTTAAGTTCTCTGAATATGTCTGGTTGAAACCACCGATACGATCGTTTAAGAGTTTGAAGTTAGAGTTAGTAGCGCCGTTTGAGATACCAGCGTCGCCACCTGCCCATGGCTCACCATACATAAGAATACCGGTATCAATCTTATCGAGCTCAGTTCTTGCTGCGTTTAATGTGTTGCAATCAAGTGCACCCATAAGGTCAAAACGGAAACCGTCGATATGGTATTCTTCTACCCAGTATTTGAGTGATTCAACAACGTATTTTGAAGTCATAGCCTTCTCAGTTGAGAGACAGTTACCAAGACCTGAACCGTTGTAGTAGTTCTGAGCATCGCTCATTCTGTGGTAGTACTTAGGAACAGTTCTAGCAAGAGCAGAACCTTCGAGTACGTATGTGTGGTTGTAAACAACGTCCATTACAACAGCAATGCCTCTGTCGTGTAATGCCTGTACGAGCTGTTTGAACTCTTTAATACGAGCGTTACCATCGTAACAGTCAGTAGCATAAGCGCCATCAGGAACGTTGAAGTTAACAGGGTTATAACCCCAGTTACGCTGTGGATCAGAGTTAGTTTCATCGATACCTGAGAAGTCAGCGATAGGAAGAAGCTGAACACAGTTAACGCCCTGCTCAACGAGGTAGTCAACACAAGTAGCGATGTCACCCTCGCCGTTTACGGTAGTGTTACCTTCTGTAAACGCAAGGTATTTACCTTTGTACTCATCAGAAACACCTGATGAAGCTGAGATAGAGAAATCACGTACGTGAACTTCCCACACAGAAGCTTCAGCAGCACTGTCAAAAACAACGTGCTTATCGTTTTCCCAACCCTCAGGGTCAGTAGAGTCAAGGTCTACAACCATTGAACGCTCACCGTTAGCACCAACAGCAGTAGCGTAAGGGTCCTGAGTTTCGGTTGTGCTACCATCGATAGTAAGCAGGTATGTGTAGTAGATGTTTTTGTAGTCACCTGAAAGTGTTAATGACCACACACCTGTTGTAGCGTTTTTCTTCATTTCGTGTGTACCGATAACGCCGGCACCGGACTCAGCATCAGTACCGGTTTTATAGAGTTTAACCATAACAGCAGTTGCTGTTGGTGACCAAACCTTAAAAGTAGTACCGCTCTTAGTGTATGTAGCACCAAGTCCTTCTTCGTTTTTAGCTAACTTAGCGTAATCCTCTAAGTAGCTTTGATTGTGGTATTCTGTTTTAGCGATATCAATCTCAGCAGCAGAGATAGCAAAGCTTACTGAAGAAAGCATCAGTACCAAAACCAGAAGACATGAAATAAGTCTGCGTAATTTCATTAAAATTCCTCTCTTTCTAAAAATTAACCGCATAATTTCAGTTGTAGTTATTATAACATATTTGTTAGAAATAATAAATGAAATTCAGTAATTTTTCACAACGCTTTTTGCACAATCTTTTTGATAGTATTTTGTTGATAAATACTAAAAAAATATCGCCATCTTCAAATACAGTCGTGTGAATATGTTTAATATTAACAAAACCATAGTAAAGATGACGAATAAAGTTAACTTATTAAATTTTAATATCCGTAAAACCTACTCCAAACGCAGTTCCAAGAGAAATACACGCCGAGTTTTCAATCTCACTAAAGTACAGCGCATTAGCCGTACCATCGTGAATGAGTTTCACCTCTACCCTCTTGTGCAATGCACCGGATAAATCTTCGGTAAGTATCTTAGCATAATCGTTACCAAGTTCAGTAAGCTTCGCATAGCCACCGCGTTCGCTACAAAGCTCTCCTGCTGCATTATAGTTAGCAATACTGATGATTATCTTATTATTAAGGTTGTATTTTTCATAATTCTTTCTGTACGTATCAACAATAGTTTTAACTAAATGCTTATGAAGCAACAGTGCCGTATTCCAGATATCTTCTCCCTCGTTGAGTTTAGTGTGTACATACTTTGACTCTACGCTTTCAAGCGCAGTAAATTCACGTATCTCCCCAGATGCTTTTTTTGCTATACATCTTTTCAGATTAGTGTGTCCAAAGTCCATTACCAGTGAAGTAGAGTTATCTTCCATCATACGTAACGCGCACCCCATAGCTCCAACAAAAGTGCCGTTATCAAAAAGCATGATATTATAAGGTTTTTCAGCCGCTATATCAAATATATGCTGAATACGTTCTTTGAAGTGTCTTCCGAGCATAGAACTCGCAAGTCCTCCAACGAAAATAACAGTATCAAGCTGAGCCCAGTAATCCCAGTGCTCATCACTCCAATCACTTCTTGATTTGCGGTTTTCCTTACTTCCCTGCTTTAAAGAAAGAAGTATGAGCCCTAGTCTATCACCGAATTTCTTAGCAATTCGTAAAGCAAACGTGTTGTATTTTACATCATCGCTTATGAGTGCTTTATCGAGTAATTTCGGCAACATATAGTCATCAAACCCTGAAATATCTACACTATGCTGTTTAGCGATAGACTTAATCTCCTCAACAATAAGCTTAGTCGAAAAAATCTCCTTGAACGTTTTCCCCTCGATAGAATCATCAATTCCGTATATCGGCAACTTAGCTAAAACAGCTTTATTGAGAGAACACGTAGGAGTAAGATATTCAATTTTTTCTTCTTTCAGATACGATAAAAAAGGATTATTCATTACACTCTCCGGATATATTTAGCTTCCTGCTGACTCGTACGCTTTGATTCCTCTGTTCCATATCAAAACAGAAACAGCAAACAAAATAGTTGATGCTAGTACTGTACCACCGATACAGAAAAGCGGATTTTCTCCTGTTAAGAAGAAACTCGCAGGATAGTAGGCGGTAAAAGCAAACGGTATTACATATGTAATAATATTTTTAACAAATTTATTGTATATTGTAGTCGGATACTTTGAAAAGTCATTGGTCATATAAAACATATGAGTGATATGACCTGATGCTTTAGTCCAGAAAGAAATCGCCGATGTAGCTATTTTTATCGCGGTGTATATTAATGTCGCAAAAACAACCGAGATAATAAACAACGGTATCATATACCATGTGATAGTAAGCTTGAGCTGAATAACGCTATATGTAATCAAAATCAAACCGATAGCAAGTTCTCCGAAAGCATCAACGCAGAATTTTTCAGCAATCACATAAAACAAACTGTTTATTGGTCGTGTGAGATATTTATCAAAATCACCTTTTCTTACTATAAAATATCCTACACTCCATAAATTATCAAAGAATAAATGGTCAAGACCTTTAGGTATCAGCGAGAAACCATATATAAATAGTATCTCGTTAAAATCCCAACCCACCAAATCAGGAATCTGGCTGAAAATAATGCCTAAAAACAGAATCTGTACAGCCTGACCGAGTAAAAAGCTGATGGCTCCCGTCAGAAAGTCCACCTTATATTCCATCAGGTTCTTCATATACTGTGCGACAAATATCCGATGAAGTCGTAACATTCTTCTCATAGAATCAACCTTCCTGTGAACAAAGTCGCTTTACGGCATGATTCCAGATAATTTTAGATAAAACCACCATGAAACACAACCAGAAAATCTGCATAAGTATTCTTGATAAAATCTCCATACCCGAATACATTCCCATATAAATCATAACAGGAGTGTACGAAAGCGATGAAAACGGTAAAAACCCGAGTACATCAGCAAGTATCTCAGGCATAAACGCAAGCGGTATAGTAGCACCTGATAAAAAGTTGATAATAACTTCTTTTAGTATATCGGCACCCCATAGATTCTTCAAGTAAAAAGCCATAAAGCCATAGCTTACATTGAAGTAGAAAGATATCAGATACGCAAGAACCAGACTGATTACATACAATAAAAAGTGCTGTATCTGGAACTGACACTCACCTGTGATAGCCCATCTGTACGCTTCAACCCCTAAAACGAGAGGTGCAAAAATAAATAACACGTTTATTATTTTATTACCGAGTTCCTGAAACAAAAAGCACATATCAAAAGAACACGGCTTTATCATACGCATAGCTATCGAACCATCTCTTATTTCCATAGCTATTGCATACGTGCCATCTGAATATGTAAGATACCCTGTCAGAAAAGTAATAAACAGATACACTACCATATCTTCCATAGTAAATCCCATGAAAGTCTCTGAATCGCTGCTCAAAAAGACCGCTTTCCACACGAAGAACATAATAAAGCATGACATAATCTCACCGATAAGAAAGCAGAAAAAGTTAGCTCTATATTGTACAGACTCCAGCATTCCCGCACGGGTAAACGGTTTATAAGTGCGTATAAATTTCTTAAACTTCATCTATACTCACTTCCTGTCTGTATAATCTTCGTATGATTTCTTCTATATCAGCGTCTTTGAGATTTATATCTTTCACATGAACTTTTGATAATGTATAGGAAAGAATATCCTCAACAGATACCTTTTCACTATCAAAACGCACTGACACAGACGACTTCTCATTTTCAATTTTTACATCTTCGTCGCTTAATTTCAAGTCAGCCTTATAATTAAGCTTGGAAATATCAGACTTGCTGATGAGCTCGAACTGTAAATCTCTCATCTGACCGAATTCGTGCCTTAAATCATTAAGCTGACCATCAAACACTTTCTTACCTTTATCAATCATTACGATACGATCACAAAGCAACTCGATATCCGCTAAATCATGAGTAGTAAGAATAACGGTAGTTCCTTCTTCAGCATTAATTTTCTGGATGGCGTTTCTGATATTATCTTTAACAACAACGTCTAAGCCGATAGTAGGTTCGTCCAAAAACAGTACTTTAGGATTATGTAAAAGAGACGCTGCAATATCAGCTCTCATTCGCTGGCCAAGTGACAAAGTCCTGACAGGACTTGATATAAACTCATCAAGCTCCAGAACCTCGTTGAGAAACTCCATACGCTTTTTGTATTCTTTATCCGGAACATCATAAATCTCTTTGAGTACCGCATAAGTTTCTCTTAGTGCTAAATCCCACCACAGCTGAGTCCTCTGGCCAAAAACGACTCCGATTTCTTTAACATACCTCTGGCGGTCTTTTTGCGGAATAAATCCGTTAATTTCACACGTACCCGATGTCGGTGTAAGTATTCCTGTCAGCATTTTAATGACGGTACTCTTACCTGCACCATTAGGGCCTATAAAACCTAACATCTCACCCTTTGGCACGTGGAAGCTGATACCGTCAACCGCTTTTACAATCTCGTTTTTCGGACTAAAAAGCGCTTTTACGCTACCTTTGAGTCCGGGCTCTTTAATAGCCTTTTTGAATTCTTTTCTTAAATCGTTTACGTAAATCATAGCTTCTCCTAATGAATATATTCACACACCTATGAATAATAATATCATCACGCTCTCTTTATTTCAACGAGTTTTACATATTTTCACCTTTTTTTCATATAACTCTTCACGCAAATTATGTCGCTTTTCGTAATCTTTTGTAACCTTATTTACATTACTGTCAAAAAACTTGCTTTTGGTAAAAAATGGTGTTAATATGCATATGTGACATTTTTTCACATATGGAGGTTGTATGGCAAATTACTCATTACACACGCAAAGCCTCTATGGTATCGGCAGAAAAAAGCAGGTTTCTTACGGCATTATTGTCACAGAAAATGGTGAAACTTCAACAATTGCGGATATTTCAATAGATAAAATTGCGGTAGAACAACTAATCGAAAGACTCAACACTTACGAGCTTTCAACAGAACATCTTTCACAGGTAATTGAAGATTTTCTGTGTGATCACTCTGCATAATCCACTTTCACTTTTATTTTTGATGTGGTAGAATATTTTCGGTGATACTATGATATGTAATCTATGTCCGAGAAAATGCAACGCTACGCGAAATAAAACTTATGGTAACGGATTTTGCCGATGTGAAAGTGAAATGAAAATTTCACGAATCGCTCCCCATTTATGGGAAGAACCATGTATCAGCGGAGAAAACGGTAGTGGTGCAGTATTTTTTGCAGGCTGCACTCTTAAATGTGTGTACTGTCAAAACTACGAGATTTCACACGAGAATAACGGCAAATACTATACTGAAAATATGCTCGCCGATAAACTCAGAGAACTTGTTGACAGCGGTGTACATACTATCGAATTCATATCAGCGACTCAGTATATTGATAAGTTGATTAAAACTCTTGATATATACAAGCCTGCTATTCCGCTGATATACAATAGTGGTGGATATGAATCAACAGATACTCTTAAAAAGCTCAAGGGATATATCGACGTATATCTTCCTGATTTTAAATACAGCGACGATTCGCTTGCAAAAAGGCTGTCAAAATGCGATGATTATACTCAAACCACACTAAACGCTATAAATGAAATGCTTATACAAAAGCCTAAATTAACTTTTGATGATAATGGTATTATAAAAAGTGGTGTAATTATACGCCATCTGGTTTTACCTAATCATACAATAAACTCTATCGGTGTTCTTAATCTCATCAAAGAAAACTTCGGTAAAAAAGCTCTACTGAGTCTGATGGGACAGTATGTACCACATGGTAAAGCTGAAAATTTTGAAGATATTAACAGAAGAATCACACAGCGTGAATATGATAAAGTTCTCAAAGAGTTGATAAAACTAGATTTGGACGGATTTGCTCAGGAACTTGAATCAGCTGATAAATCATATATACCACAGTGGGATTACTAAGAAACAAAAATATAAGCCATCCGAAAAAACGGATGGCTTATTTTCTGCCTTAAAGGCTTATATACTGATTTATTTAGCGTAATCAACAGAACGGCTTTCACGAATAATGTTGACTTTGATCTGACCAGGATACTCGAGATCCTCCTCGATCTTCTTGCAGATATCTCTTGCAAGAGAAGCCATATTATCATCACTGACAACCTCAGGCTTAACCATGATACGAATCTCACGACCCGCCTGAATAGCAAATGAAGTATCAACACCGTTAAATGATGAGGCTACTTCCTCTAGTTTCTGAAGACGCTTGATGTAGTTCTCGAGATTCTCTCGTCTTGCACCAGGACGTGCCGCTGAGATAGCGTCGGCAGCCTGTACGATACATGCAACGATAGTTTTAGCTTCAACGTCACCGTGGTGAGCGTGGATAGCGTGGATAACTGCATCACTCTCTTTGTATTTACGAGCCATATCAACACCGATTTCGATGTGGCTGCCCTCAATTTCGTGGTCAAGAGCTTTACCGATATCGTGTAAAAGTCCGGCACGCTTAGCAACAGTAGGATCCATACCGAGCTCTGATGCAATAATACCTGAGAGATACGCAACCTCGAGTGAATGATTCAGAACGTTCTGACCGTAGCTAGTACGATAACGTAAACGTCCGAGTAATTTGATAAGTTCAGGATGTACACCGTTAACGCCTGATTCAAGTACAGCGCGCTCACCCTCGTGCTTGATAGTAGCTTCAACTTCACGTCTTGCTTTATCAACCATTTCCTCAACTCTTGCCGGATGAATACGACCGTCAGAAATGAGTTTCTCAAGTGATAAACGAGCAATTTCACGACGTACAGGCTCAAAGCTTGAAAGCGTGATAGCCTCTGGTGTATCGTCAATAATAAGGTCAACGCCTGTGAGTGTTTCGATAGCGCGGATATTTCTACCCTCTCTACCAATAATACGTCCCTTCATTTCATCGTTAGGTAATGGGACAACCGATACAGTAGCCTCAGCTACCTGGTCAGCCGCAAGACGCTGAATCGCAAGAGAAATGATGTTTCGCGCTTTCTTCTCGCTCTCGTCTTTTAACTGCTGCTCATACTCCATAATTTTGAGTGATTTCTCGTGGCTGAGTTCGTTCTCAAGCTGTGAAAGCAGATACGCCTTAGCCTGGTCAACTGTGTAACCGGAAATCCTTTCGAGCATTTCAAACTGACTTTTCTTGATGGTTTCAACCTCAGCGAGTTTCGCCTCGGCATCTTTCATTTTCTTTGCAACTTTTTCTTCCTTTAACTCGACGTTATCTAACTTCTTGTCAAGGGTTTCTTCTTTCTGTTGGATGCGTCTTTCCTGACGCTGAACCTCCCTACGACGATCGGAAATCTCGCGCTCGCTTTCGTTACGCAAACGGTGAACTTCGTCCTTACCTTCGAGGATGGCTTCCTTTTTCTTGGCTTCAGCGGTTTTCATCGCCTCAGTGACGATACGCTTAGCCTCCTGTTCTGCGCTGCCGATCTCAGCTTCTGCTACCTTTTTGCGGTACGCTGAACCGATAATAGCACCAACTACAACACCTACAATGATAGCAACAATCGGCAACAGGATTTGCAACCATAAGTCCATTTGATTTGACACCTCCTTGATTTTGTTAGTTAAAAACTAATCAAACTCAACTCATGGGTGCCGTTAATATAAGATATTCAGTTTAAATCTATCACCAAATGTATAAAAACAAAATCATAAGATTTAGATATAGATGATAATAAAAATAATAAAAAATATCTATGAATAACGGCTCTTTAAAGAGTCCAATAAGTGAATAGGAACATGGTCCGTGTGACCTAATGCTCCGAACATACAAATATATGCTCATGTTAATATTAATATAGGTTTACAATGTTGTCAAGAAATTTTCGACTATTTTTTAAAAAATATAATTACACCAGAGAATTAAAATATGTTATTTTTTAACCTTAGTCTATTTATTAACCATTACAACACTTTTATATATACTAACTGCACATTTCGACTATTATCATCAAACTTCAACACAACATTTAAACCGAGTTAATATTTTTTTGTTTACAAATGATGAAAAATTGTAAATTTATTGTATATTTTGCCAATGATATTGACAATTTTTATAAAAAATGTACGAAAACTTTGTAATAAAAATTGCAATTTTACTTGAATATGTACTAAAAAAATGATATTATATTCTCGATATATAATGTATAATTATATTATTGAATATACTCAGAGGAGAGATTATCATGAATTATCAGCTTTTTGACGAGAGAACCCCTCTTGAACTGTTTCATGGTGGTGACGCTGTAAGAGCTTATGAATTTCTCGGCGCCCACAAAGTAAACTGGGACGGTAAAGATGGTGTTGTTTTCCGTGTTTGGGCTCCTAACGCCCTTACTGTTTCTGTTGTTGGTAACTTCAACAACTGGGACCAGACCGCAAACTATATGTACAAGATCAGTGATGGCGGTGTGTGGGAACTTTTCATCGAAGGATTGTATGATTTTGAGATTTATAAATACTGTGTAGAAACTCCATGGTTTGAAAAGCTCTTAAAATCTGACCCTTACGCTTTCCATACTCAGACAAGACCTGACAACGCTTCAGTTGTATATGATCTTAATAACCACATCTGGAACGATAACGAGTGGATTGAAGCTAAGAAAAATAAGAATCACTTCGAAGAACCACTTAACATCTATGAAGTTCACGCAGGCTCATGGAGAAAATACTCAGACGGTAATGTTTTCTCATATGAAAAACTCGCTGACGAGCTCATTCCATATGTTAAAGAAATGGGTTACACTCATATTGAGTTCATGCCTATGACTGAGTATCCTTTCGATGGCTCATGGGGCTATCAGGTAACAGGCTACTTTGCTCCTACATCACGTTACGGCAACCCTGATCAATTCATGACTTTCATAGACAGATGTCACCAGGAAGGTATCGGTGTTATCCTTGACTGGGTACCTGCTCACTTCCCTAAAGACGCTCACGGTCTCGGTCGTTTCGACGGCATTCACTGCTACGAATACGAAGACTCTAGAAAAGGCGAGCATAAAGAATGGGGTACATATGTATTCGACTACGCAAGATACGAAGTTATTTCTTTCTTAGTATCTTCTGCAATGTTCTGGCTCGACAAATACCACATCGATGGCATCCGTGTTGATGCTGTTGCATCTATGCTTTACCTTGACTACAACCGCAACGACGGTGAGTGGGTTGCTAACTGCTTTGGTGGCAGAGAGCACTTAGAGGCTGTTGAGTTCTTAAAGAGACTTAACACAGCCGTTCATCTTCACCACCCTCAGGTAATGATGATTGCCGAAGAAAGCACATCATGGCCAATGGTATCTAAACCTGTATATGATGGCGGTTTAGGATTCGACTATAAATGGAACATGGGTTGGATGAACGATATGCTCTCATATATGTCGCTTGATCCACTGTGGAGACCATATCACCACGATAACATTACTTTCAGTTTCCTTTATGCTTTTTCAGAACACTTCCTGCTTCCTATCTCCCATGACGAGGTAGTATATGGCAAAGGCTCTCTCATCAACAAAATGCCTGGCGACTATAATGATAAGTTCGCAGGAGTTCGAGCTTTCCTTTCATATATGATGGCTCATCCTGGTAAAAAGCTCACATTCATGGGTGCTGAAATCGGTCAGTTTGACGAATGGAATTCTACTGAAGAACTTCAGTGGGGT
The DNA here is from genome assembly GCA_017502425.1 of Ruminococcus sp. Lineage (GTDB taxonomy): Bacteria > Bacillota > Clostridia > Oscillospirales > Acutalibacteraceae > Ruminococcoides. The sequence continues at coordinate 11,491 of JAFVVB010000145.1, forward strand.
CTGCTCCAGTACGAAAGACATCAGCAGTTAAACTTATTCATCAAGGAACTCAACCGTTTCTATCTTGAGAACAAGTGCATGAACGAAGTTGACTTCTCATGGGAAGGCTTCAACTGGATTCACCACGACGATTATCAGCAGAGCATCATCGCGTTCAGACGTATCGATAAAGAAGGTAACAGCATCATCGTTGTATGTAACTTCCAGCCTGTACGCAGAGAAAACTATTCTATCGGTGTTCCTGATTTCGGTGTATATACTGAGGTGTTAAACTCTGATGATCCTCAGTACGGCGGTTACGACTGCACTGACAATCCTGAGTTTATTGAAGCTTCTGTTGAACCTATGCATGGTCTTGAGCAGTCTATCAACATCAGCGTTCCTCCTATGGGTGCTGTATTCTTCAAGTGTGTTGAGAAGAAAGAGAATCCTAGAGTCAAGGCTGAGAAAGAAGCTGCCGAGAAAGCTAAAAAACTCGCTGCTGAGAAAAAAGCAAGAGCTGCTGCTAAGAGAAAGGCTACTTTAGCTAAGAAAAAGGCTGAAAAAGAAGCTGCCGAGAAAGCTAAAAAAGCAACTGAAGCAAAAACAGAAAAGAAAGCTCCTGCTAAAAAGACAGCCGCTAAGAAAGCTGCCGAAGAAAAAGCTCCAGCTAAAAAGACAGCTGCTAAGAAAGCTACCGAAGAAAAAGCTCCAGCTAAAAAAACAGCTGCTAAGAAAGCTACACCTAAAAAGGATACAAAAGCTGACAAATAAAAAAATAATACTATGATAAAATTCGGGCGGGGTTTCACTCCGCCCAAAATCAAATATATTAACGGAGGTTTACACAATGCGTCCAAAAAAAGAAGTTGTTGCTATGCTTCTTGCCGGCGGACAAGGTTCTCGACTTGGAGTTCTCACTAAGAAACTAGCTAAGCCTGCTGTACCTTTCGGTGGCAAATATAGAATCATCGACTTCCCTCTATCAAACTGCACTAACTCCGGCATTGAAGCCGTTGGTGTACTGACCCAGTACCAGCCACTCATATTAAACGAATATGTAGGCAACGGTCAGCCATGGGACTTAGACGGTATCAATAACGGTGTTACATGTCTTCAGCCATATGAATCAAAAGAAGGTTCTGACTGGTATTCAGGTACTGCTAATGCTATTTATCAGAACATCGACTTTGTAGACAGATATGACCCTGAATACATAGTAGTTCTTTCAGGCGACCATATTTGTAAAATGAACTATTCCGATATGATTAAGTATCATAAGAAGAACAAGGCTGCGTGTACTATCGCTGTCATCGATGTTCCACTTGAGGAAGCTTCACGATTCGGTATTTTAAATACCAATCCTGACGGTTCTATTTATGAATTTGATGAAAAACCTGAAGTTCCTAAGAGCACTAACGCCTCTATGGGTATTTACGTATTCAGCTGGCAAAAACTTAAAAAGTACTTAATCGAAGATGAGCAAAACGAAAACTCCAGCAACGACTTTGGTAAAGATGTTTTACCTGCTATGCTCAACGCAGGAGAGCGTATGATGGCTTATTCTTTCGAAGGCTACTGGAAAGATGTAGGAACCATAGACAGTTTATGGGAAGCTAATATGGACCTGCTCGACCCTAAGGTTACATTGAGTCTTAAAAACGTTTACTCACGCAACCCTATGATGCCACCTCACTACGTAGGTGAAGATGCTGAGATTCAGAATTCTATGCTCGCTGACGGCTGTAACGTTGACGGAAAGCTCGAGTTCTCTATCCTTTTCCCTGGCGTTACGGTCGAAAAAGGTGCTACTATCAATTCATCTATCATTATGCCTGGTGCTGTTATCAAAGAAGGCGCCAACATTCAGTTCTCTATCGTTTCTGAAAACACAGTTATCGGTAAAAACGCCGTAATCGGTAAGAACCCATCCGACATGGAAAACCGCGATGATTGGGGTATTACTGTAATCGGTGATGGTCTTCACATCGGCGAAAACGTTGTTATCGGACCTAAAGAAATGATAGACCATGATATGGAGGTGTGATTATGGGATGTAACAGAATCTTAGGCTTGATTTTTGTCAACACATTCGAAGAAAGCTTACCTAACCTCACCGCAAGTCGCACTATGGGTAGCGTACCGTTCGGTGGTAAGTACAGACTGATTGACTTTCCTCTTTCTAATATGAGTAATTCCGGTATCAATAATGTTGGTATCATCACTAAAAGCAACTTCTTATCACTTATGGACCATTTAGGTACAGGTAATGCGTGGGATTTAGCTAAGCGCAGAAGTGGTCTTACGATACTGCCTCCTTACAAAGAACACAACTTCAATGGTATTATCGAAACACTTTATACTCTTCATGGTTTCATCGAGCATGGTAATGAAGAATATGTTCTTATTGACCACGCAGGTTGCGTTTCTAACTTTAACTACCGAAAACTGCTTGAATTTCACGAGCAAAAAGGTGCAGATATCACCTTCATTTACACAAAAAGCAGCAGAGAGTGCGAGGTACAATCTGAAGGCACCTTGCTTGATATTGATACAAACGGAAAAGTATCAAAAGTTCTGCTCCCGTCTATTTGCAACAGCGATACAACCTATGCTTCAGGCGCATTTCTGATAAAGAAAGATTTGCTAATGAACATGGTGAGAAATCTAGTTGCTGAAAATAAAAATGATTTCACACGAGATTTTCTCCAGCCAAATGTAAACAAGCTTAACATCTACGCTTTTGAAAACACCGGCTATTGTGCAATCATCACCTCAATGAAGGATTACTATAAAGCAAGCATGGATTTGATGGACCCTCAGGTAAGAGCTCATCTGTTCAATCCTAAACGCCCTATATACACTAAAGTCAGAGATGATATTCCTAGTCGCTACGGACTAGACAGTAGTGTCAAGGGTTCTTTGATTGCTCAGGGGTGCACTATTGACGGAACTGTTGAAAATAGTATAATATCTAAGGGCGTTAAAATTGGAAAAGGCGCTCATATTAAAAACTGTATTATTATGCAGGATACAATAATCGGCGAAAACGCAGACCTGAGTCATATCATCATTGATAAAGACGTCACAGTAGGCGACGGTAAAACAATGATCGGCTGCGAAGCATATCCTATGTATATCGCTAAACGCTCGGTTATCTAACAAATGGAGGCAAAATTATGAAAATTCTTTACTGTGCAAGTGAAGCCAATCCTTTCGCAGGAAGTGGCGGACTTGCTGATGTTGCCGGTTCTCTTCCACACACTCTGTGCAGAAAAGGTCAGGACTGCCGTATCGTTATGCCACTTTACGGAAACATTCCTCAGGAACTCAAGAACCAGATGAACTTCATCACTAACTTCACCGTTCCTGTTGCATGGCGTCACCAGTACTGCGGACTTTTCTGGGCAAGATGGAACGACTGTACATACTACTTTATTGACAATGAATATTATTTCAATAGAAATGCGCTGTATGGTTTCTATGATGATGCTGAGAGATTCGCTTTCTTCTCACGAGCTATCTTAGAAATGCTACCATACATCGATTTTCATCCTGATATTATTCATACTAACGACTGGCAGACAGCGTTAGTTCCTGTATACTACTATCTCTTCTATTCTAAGAACCCTTGGTATCACAACATCAAGAGTGTATTCACTATTCATAACATTCAGTATCAGGGTAAATACGGATGGGAAGTTAACACTGAATGTGTTGGTATTCCTGAGTCAGAGCAGAACATCATCGATATGGACGGAAAGCTCA
>JAFVVB010000146.1 GCA_017502425.1 Ruminococcus sp.
CGTTCTTTAAAATGTCAAGGGTTTTTTTGAAATTTTTTAATATTTTTTTCAAATATTTTTTGACTATTTTAAATACGCCGATGAACAACCGCTTAATAACCGGATTATACCTCGTTTTTAGCTAAAATATTCACCGAATTTCAACTCACGATTTATTATTATAACTTATTATTTATATTTGTCAAGGTTAATTCTATGAATGAATATATTTATTACAAACTTGTAGTGGAATTATATCGGTTTTATGGTATTATATAGATAATATATACATTATATGGGGGTTTTTATATGAGCAACAAATATGTTATCACCATAGGTAGACAGTTTGGTTCCGGTGGCAGAGCTGTCGGTCAGAAACTCGCAGAAAAACTTAACATCCCTTTCTATGACAAGGAGCTTATTTCCATTGCTGCTAAAGAGAGCGGTCTCAGTCCTGAGGTTTTCAAAGATGTAGATGAAACAGCCGCTAACAGTTTACTATACTCTCTTTCTATGGGACTATATAGTTTTGGTAATGGTCCTTTAGCTATGGGTGATTTACCTGTTAATGATAAACTATATATATTACAGCATCAGATCATCAGAGAGCTCGCTACTAAAGAACCATGTGTTATTGTCGGAAGATGTGCAGACTATGTTCTCAAAGATAACCCGCACTGTGTTAACATATTTATTCACGCTGATATAGCATACCGTAAAAAGCGTGCTATCGTTGTACATAACATCGAGGAAAAGCGTGCAGAATCTATAATCAACAAAACAGATAAAACAAGAGCCAACTATTACAGCTTTTACTCAGGTCAGAAATGGGGTCAACCACAAAACTACGATTTGTGTATAGACAGTTCTAAACTTTCTGACGACCAGATTGTTGAGCTCATATGCGAGTACGTTAAACTCAGAGGTTAATATACATATAACAAGGGTGCCAAGAAAGATTTTGGCACCCTTTATTATTTGCCCCTAAAAACGTATCGAGGGCACTACATTAAAACTACTCTATACCAATGTATATTATTATTCATCATTCAATATGACAGTTAGAGGATCAATCAGTTTATCCCCTACTTTAATTTCTACATGAAGGTGTACAGGATCGCTTTTTTCACACGGGATTTCTGACACTGTACCGATAACCTCGCCTTGTTTGACCTGATCTTTCATATGGACGTTGGTTTTTGAATCAACACCGCAATAGAACACCGAGTACTCGTCGCTTGCAACTTCAATAATCACGCCATAACGTTCATCAAATTCTATATTCTTAACTACACCATCACACATAGCGTAGACATTCTCGCCAGATTTTGCAGTAAAATCAGTACCAGTATGCGCTCTGTAATCCTTAAGCGTTGGATTATAAACACCTGTTTCGCTATACTCTCTTAATACACTTTTGCTATCAACAGGATAAATCAGGCTTTCGCTAACTTTGAAAACTGCTGACAATGAATCGAGATCTGACTGAGCATCTACGTCTTCGGTTTTCGGAAATGTTGATGATTCGTACAATGACAGAACATTATCTCTTGTTTCTTGTGTCGACTGTTCATCTAAAGTCGCTTCCTTCACTTGTGTTTCAGCCTCAGTTACACCAGTAACATCTTTAGATACCTGAGCTGTGGTTTCAACAAGCGAAGAATAATACTCATCATCAGACTCACTCAGGTAATCGCTGACAGAAGTATATGTTGAATAAACAGCAAGACCAACAGCTACAAGACATATGGAAAGTGCGATATAGAACCCGACACGTTCAGTAGGTTTCTTCGATTTATGTTTATATTTTTTCATTAAAAACGCCTCCGTCAGTAGTATTGACGAATGCGATATATTTATACACACATAAAAGAAAAAGTCGCCGGAAATTACCGACGACTTTTTAATATTTAATTCCACTATTTGCGTGTGATAGCAAGACCTTTACTATCATATCCGGATACTGTGGATTTCCCGTTTGAAGATACACATCTTACGGTGTATGTATATTTCACACCTTTTTTCGCTGTTTTATCTACATAGTAATCATACTTATTTGAAACATCAGCGATTTTGCTCCAACTGCCACTTCCCGTTTTTCTGTACACTCTGTACTTAGGCGCTCCGCTGACTTTGTAATAAGTGAGCTTCACTCCGCTTGAAGTATTGGATATAGCGCGCAATTTTGGTGTTGCTATATATTTATACGCATATCCAGTTTTGTTATAGCTACTTGTATACTTTTTGCCATCTGAGCTTAAACAACGAACAGTATATGTATTCGTTGTATTGGAGCTTGAAATTTTATATGTATAGCTATTGGCTGTCGTTGTAGCAATCGTGCTCCATCCACTCTTTGTTTTCTTAAAGACACGGTACTTGCTCGCGCCAGCGACCTTGCCCCAGGTTATTTTAGTTCCGCCGTTTACGTTCTCAAACTTGGTGATTTTAGGCTGAGCTATGTACGTGTTGTTATATCCTGTGGTGTTATAGCCACTGGTGTATTTTTTACCGTCTGAACTCAGACAACGAACCGTATAAGTACTAGTAGTGTTTGATGCTGAGATTTTATGAGTAAAAGATGTTGAAGTAGTTGTAGCCAGAGTTGTCCACTTTCCGTTTGTCTTTTTGAACAATCTGTACTTAGCTGCTCCAGCAACCTTACCCCAGGTTATTTTAGTTCCACCGTTTACGTTTTCAAACTTCGTAATTTCAGGTTGTGCAATATAGGTATTCTTGACACCTGTTTTATTATAAGAGCTTACGAAAGATTTCTCATCCGCACTCAAGCATCTTACTGTATATGTATATGTGGAATTTGATTTAGAAATACTGTGGGTATATTCAGTATCAATAGTAGTACCAACCTGAGTCCAGCTACTACCGTTCTTTCTGAAGACTCTATACGCATCAGCGCCATCAACTTTATTCCATGTGATTTTTGCGCCACCCTTAACATTTTCAACTTTAGTGATTTTAGGTGTTGCAGCTGATGTAGTTTTAGCGCTGACTTCTGAAGAGAACTTTCCGTAACACACATCAGCACCAGTGCTTATAAAAGCTCTTATGCGGAATTTATAGTTTGTGTTTGCTGACAAGTCTTTTATTGTACATTCCTGAATATCACCATTTTCGGCTGTTTCAACTGTCACCCACTCATTATCTTTAAACTGCTGAATTTCATATCCGTCTGCGTCGGTAGCCTTTCTCCAGCTAAGTTTTACTTCACCCGCTTTAGCGGTAGCACTCAGGGATGCAGGTGCATAAATTCTATCATAGATTCTGAATGTTTTTTCTATACAACCTTTATAGTCGTTGATACCATATGCGGTAACTTTAGCTGTACCTGACTGTAAGTTATCACTATATACAACTTCATAGTCGACACCTTCGATCAGGTCTGCACATCCATCATAACCCGTAACTTTGATTTCAGGTGTTTTACGTTTTCCGTCTGTATAGAAAATATATTCATTAATTTCGATAAAATAATAATTACTGATATCAACACTCGTTTCATAGATAAAATTCATATACTGATCATCTTTAACAACCGAGCTGTTATCATAATTCTTTGCTACGAGTTCATCGTCGTACACACCTACGCTGACTTCATCCTCACCGCATTTACCTTTATAAACAACGCTTTCTGAATCATCTTCCGAGGTAAACTTACGGACTTCTACTTCATAATCGGAACCTTCACCGTTTATATCTACAATATTTGTATTACGACTATCATCAACATTAAGTTCTACGCTATCAGCAACCGTAGTTACATCTACCGACTGATCGCCATTGTTCATAGATAAATCAAGTTCGTAGTTATTTTTATCCGTGTTAACAATTTCATATTCATCAGTAGGCATAAATATCATATGCTCAGTATCACTTGCGTCTTCTGTTCGTGGAAGCTGTACTTCATATATTTCTTTCTCGTTACTTATGAACATTCCGTCTTTCATAGTAGCAAGCACTTCTCCGCTTTCCGAACGGATTTCGAAGTTATCACCATCGACGGACATACTGCTTCTAGCAACCGAACCACTACGTGCCGCAGTACCAGAGTTTCTGTTTTCCCAGATATACTTAAACACCTCATAAGGCACATAGTCTAGATCACTACCATATTTATAGTATGCTGAACCACACGGATATTTACCGTTTACTGCGTAATACCATCCGGTGCACTTACCTGATGAAGTTGTGCTTACTGTAATCCATTTTTCCGTTTTCGGATAGTTACAGTCGTAAACATAGATTCTACTTTCTTTACTACTGATTTTCTTAGTTTTATATCCAAGCAGAGCATGACCAACACCTTTGCCATCGGATACACCGATATATACAGGTGGTCCACCTTTTTCGGTCAGTTTGATTCTATCAAAAAGGCCCTGGATATCATTTTTTGTTTCATTATTAGTGCGATGCACCTCACTTCTTCCTTGAGCAAGCTGCATTGTTTCTATGAATTCTTTTACTGTCAAATTATGCTGCGAGCTACGGTTTCCTACCGCAAGATCGCTGACATATTTCGCAGAGGATTTAAAGTCAGATAGATCAACATCGTCATCAACAGTATTGAACATCATACTGGTTATGGCCATTCCTCCACAGCTTCCGCCCCAGTCACCTTGCCAATCATACTGCTTTTGAATTTCACTTTCATCAAATATCAATTTATATCTACTCTTAGGTATACGACAAGGCTTGACGTAGCCGACAGATTTTGCATTATTACCAAAACTATATGTCAGAGTAGTGAGTCCAACCGCCTTATTAGTAGCTGAAACAACATTAAGCTTCATTGTTTTTGACGATTTTTTAAAGCATTCATCTTCTAAGACCGTAACAGTAATGTTAGTACTGCCCTTAGATTTAGCTACGATATTGCCGTAACTGTCGATAGTAGCACAAGCAGGGTTACTGGATTTATACTCTATTTCACCCATAGAATAAAAAATAACCTTAGCCTCTTCTCCTACATATATATTATTTTTAGATAAGCTTGCGTCTACGACCCAGGTTCTTTTATTGATAGTGAAAGTCTTCTTAACTTCGCCTTCGTAATCGTTGATACCGGTAATAGTAACCGACGCTTTTCCCGGATAGTAGTTGTCGGCATATTTAAGTGTGTAATTCTCACCTTCTTTAAGTGTTTTAGTTCCGATTTTTACGGTAACCGAAGGCTTACACTCTTTTCCGTTATATTCATAGGAAGTTTTCGAGAGAGTAATGTTTGCTTGAGTAATATCAGAAACATAGTACACAGGTGTATCCCATGTACCCCAGTTATACCTATCTACAAGCAAATCAGACGTCCATGTCGGATCTCCTTTAGGATAAAACAGAGACACTGCATCTAAAACACGCGGAAACGCTCCGCCTCCCCATAATTCGTCAAATACATCAACACCATTACCTTTGAAATACGCCTTCAAAGTTTCACTAAAAGCTCCAACACCGATATATTTTACGCGCTTACCGATATACACTTTTTTTATTTTGCAGGCATAAAATGCATGCATAGCAATTTCAGTAACACTATCAGGAATAGTAAGCACATCCATATTAATATCACTCAAAGAAAACGCAAAATAACCGATTTTTTTAAGACCCTCAGGTAAGCTAACCGAAGTTATATCAGCCCAGCGAAACGCACCACCCCAGATTTCTTCTACACCGTTCGGTACTTTATATGAAGTTGCGACTTTATCAGAAGGATACTGGTAGAGTATCTTCATATCTTTAGAGAATAAAACACCATCAACAGTACATAAATAGTTATTATACGGGCTGACAGAAATAGATGTTATTGGAGTATTCGTTAAAATACCATAGCCGACATCAGAAACTTTAGACGGAATATAGGCTTGAGTAAGGTAAGTGCTTTCAAAAGCATAGTTACCGATACTTGTAAGATTCTCAGGAAAATCAAAGGAAGTGAGTCCTGAATAACTAAACGCACCTTCTCCTATTCTTTTCACACTATCTGCAATATTGACGGTAGTGAGACTACGACAAAAATAAAACGCATCATCACCGATACTCACAACGCTAGAAGGGATCGTAACACTTTCTAAAGAGTCGCTATTTTGAAACGCCCAAGATAAAATAGCAGTAGTGCCACTAGGTACAGTATAATGAGTGTTCGTTTTACCGCTAGGATAAGCTACAAGCTCATTATATTTATTAAAAAGGACATCATCGATAGTATACAAATATTTATTAGCAGAAGACACGCTGAATTTCGATAACTGAGTCTCCGAAAAAGCACCATCTCCGATCGAGCAAACACCGGCACCGAAATGTACAGTAGTAAGTTTACTACACGCAAAAAATGCATAACTGGAAATTTTCTTGACGGTATCAGGAATATTTATAGTAACCGCATTTCTCCAATCCGAGCTTCCAGAGTCAATAGTATTAACTAAATATCCGTTTATGTGGGACGGAATGTTGACGACTTCATCATCACCTAAATAACCAGTGACAGTCACTGTATTATCCCCGTTAGTATTAAAGCGATAAGAAAAATCGCCGTATGTATTCGCCGACGCATCAGGAGTAAGGTCACTAAAACCACCAATCGGCGGTAAAAGAAAACTACCGAGCATTATCACAACGGCAAGTAAAACGGATAAAATCTTTTTCGTCATAAAACCAAAACCTTTCGTTTGTTTATATTACATATAATTATATATAAAAAAATAAAATCAAGCAACATAATTAATAAAAGTTATAAAAATAACAAAGATTCAATCCAAATTTTTATCGGCACAGTCCCCGATTGAAAAATAGTCATTTTCATTGCACATAAAAATTGCAATGAAAACTCCTTGTTTCGGCTCTTCCTCGAACTCCTTTTATCCTCCACTGGAGGCAGTCGTTCTCGTCGCCTTCGATTCCAATCCTCTCCACTTTAAATGTAAAAAAGACAGCACACTAATGTGTACTGTCTTTATTTTATATGGTGGAGACTATTTACTATATATTAGATTAAACCCCTACCACGTTTATCGCCATCGTTAGTCATAAACCTTCGATATACGCTCTCCCTAAAAACAGTTCGCTGGACTGTTTTTACCTTCTAAAAATTCGTTCCAAATTTTTATCGGCACAGTCGCCTTCGATTCCAATCCTCTCCACTAGTTTTGTAAACAAAAAGAAGATACCTTTCGGTACCTCCTTTTTATTTATATGGTGGAGACTGTTGGAATCGAACCAATGACCCTCTGCACGTCAAGCAGATACTCTAACCAGCTGAGCTAAGCCTCCGAATGTTTTATGCAATTGATAATGTAACATAAATAATAAAATAAATCAAGAAAGAAAAAATCCCTCAGAAACGTATCTGAGGGATTGTGGAGGCGACACCCAGATTTGAACTGGGGAATCAGAGTTTTGCAGACTCGTGCCTTACCACTTGGCTATGTCGCCTAATAGAAAAGCACTTAATAAAATTAAGTGCTCAAAATGGAGCGGATGACGGGGCTCGAACCCGCTACCTCCACCTTGGCAAGGTGGCGCTCTACCAGATGAGCTACATCCGCACGAATCGTACGAATGATAATATACCATATATATAGAAAAATTGCAAGAGGTAAAAAATAAGCCCCAAGAACTTATCGTACTTGGGGCTAAATTTATTATTTAACTTTGATACCTTTTGATTTAAGAAAAGCTATGAACTCTTCTGCAGTACCGAGAGTAAAACCGTCTTTGAGGAATACGTAAAGCAAATTCGCTTTTGTTTGTAGAAAAATCAAATTTTCAGTTTGTATTGCTCGTCTTACATTATTATATGCAACTTCGTTTGTACCACCAGACGGCGCAAGAGCTCGAACACTATCTTCTGTTACAAAAGATTTAATGGTAGCAGGTCCACCAAAAAGTTCTTCACAAATCGGGATAGGTTGCCGACTGCTCCAAACTTACGAATTGGGTTTTGGCAACGGGCA
>JAFVVB010000147.1 GCA_017502425.1 Ruminococcus sp.
AAAAGACGTTCTAAGCTCTTTATAGTGTTTTCGCAGCTCTTTTCTTTACCATCACCGTATGCGTATGAAAGACAAATCTGAGTGTTTTCAGTTTTAACGAACTCGCCGTTTTTATCATATGTGTCCACATCAACCATAGCATTTCTGGAAACATTCAGTATAGAAACCTTTTCATTAGCGGTGTCGTTGACGAGAATGTAGATGAAGTCAGCGTAACCGCCGTCGCCTACGTGACGTTCAGGGTGCTCGGAGTCTTCCTCGTCAATACCCAAAAGCACTAAAGTGGTGACATCTTCGTTGAAATTGTAAGTTTTACCTTTATAAGTAATGGTTTTACCATCATTTGATACACCATCGACATTGGCCTCATCAGGGGTAGCTTCGATTTTCATATCATCGTAGTCGCGCATTTTCTTAGAGCCGATATCACTAAGTACAGTAACGGCAGAAACAGCGATAGCAACCACCACCGCAAGAATCACCAAAAAGATGATGAGCGGTTTTTTATTCTTCTTTTTAGATGTATCGTTAGATACGTTGTTAACTTCGTTACTCATAAAAATCACCTGTTTTTAGTATATGGCACGCAATAGGTGCCGAGAAAAGAAAAAGCTCCGTGGGACCGGAGCTTGATTTCTGTTAAAAATTACTCTTTGATTTTTTTAACAGCGAAACATGAAGCAGCTGCAGCCATAAGTAATGCTAAAGAACCGCAAACAACAGCGCTGTCGCCGGTCTGAGGGGATTTACCGGTACCGGTTGAAGTATCGGTGCTAGGTTTAGCAGTAGGGCTGATTTCAGCGAATGCAGTAATAGAGCACATAGCAATCATAAGGATAGCCACAAGAATAGCGATAACCTTTTTCATAGAAATTCCTCCAAAATTTATAAGTGTTATTATTAACCTAATAATAGATAAATTGATTATATCATAGCAAAAACTAATTGTAAAGTTATTTTTGTACAAAAATCAGGGTCGGTTTTTGTGTAATTTGTTCGATGCACAGCGGTTTTTCGACATTTTTTACTTAGATAAATCTGCTTAAAACGTATGCGCTGATGGTATATCTACCAAAAATAGTGTATTAATTTCGTCACAATTCTTTTCACTAAACACTTTATTTATAAGATAGTGTATGGTAAAATGTAGATGTTGAAACGAGTGTGTAGTGGATACACTTACACCCAACATAAATTAATTGTGTAAAAACCATTACGGGAGGAAACAGCATGAAGAAAATTTTATCCATTACTATTGCTACCCTTATCCTGTTGTCATCCATCATGTGCGGTATTACTGCGGTCAGCGCTGCTAGTGGCGTTACGCTTACATACAGCTTTTCAGGTGGAGAGGCTAATAAAGCAGGTTTTGCGGAGGGTACTATCAGCCTGAAAGTAACCAGCAGTTCTGCTGCGGGTAACTACTACCTTTACTGGGCAGATGCTACTAAGGCACTTACCGGCTACCGTCAGATAGCTACTTTAAACGTATCTAACGGCGCTACCGGTACATATAAGATGCTTGACCACACAGCGATCCCACCAAAGGCTACTCAGCTCATCGCTATCAAATCAAGCTCAGTACCTACTAACAAAAACGTTTCTAACGCAGCAGCTACTTACGCTATTCCTGCTTCTAAGAAACTAACTGACACAAACACTATTTACACATTCGGTGCTTTCTCTGATCCTCAGCTTGCTAATGACTCATATGGTTCTAACTCTTATCCACACGACGAAAAGCACTGGGCGAAAGCGCTCGAGACTTTCAACTTAAGAAATGTTGACTTCTTAGTATCTTCAGGTGATATAGTAAACGACCAGAACGGTGGCGTGACTTACGCTCAGGAGTACCAGAGATATCAGAGAATCTTAGCTGACTCATCATTTGTAAACCCTGTATGGGAAGCTAACGGTAACCACGACGTTCACGTTAACTGGAAAAGTGGCGCAGCTCAGCTCAACAAACCTTTCGTTATGGGTACAGGTGTTGACAATACTGCCGCTACTATCAAAGCAAATAAACCTTACTTTGAAATGACAGAGCCTACTACCGGTGACCACTTCATTTTCATGGCACAGGAAGGCGGTTTCTACACTAACCAGAAAGACCAGTTCTCAACAGCTCAGCTCAACTGGTTAGAAGGTCTTCTCAAAAAGTATAAAAATGATGGTAAGAACATCTTTATCATGGAGCACGCCAACGTTGAGAGTTGGGGTAGTGGTGATAAAGCGACTGCTCCTTACTACTATGACCTTGGTCTTAAAAAATCTCAGGCTAGTACTGCAAGATTTATCAAGCTCATGGAAACATACAAAGAGTGTGTTATCATCACAGGTCATACTCACTTAGAGCTTTCTGCTCATCTCAACTTCTCTGATAATAACGGCACTTCTGCTGTTATGATGCACAACAGTGCTATCGGCGGTGTAAGACGTCTTATCAACGGTTCGGTTGACCGTACTGCTGTGCTCGGTATGAGCGAGGGTTACTTCGTAGATGTATATGAAGATTGCATCATCTTCAACGGCGCTAACCTCTACTCAAACGAGATTATGCCTGACTGCACATACATCATTCCGTTTAATACTTCAGCGAATGAACCACAACCACCTGCACCTTCAACCGAGAAACCACCTACACCATCAACTGAGAAACCACCTACACCTTCAACAGAAGAGTCCACACAGGAGTCTACTCAGGAATCAACACAGGAGTCAACACAGGCTTCTACAAAGCCATCAACTGAGTCTTCTACAAGACCAACTAACCCATCATACCTCAAGTACGGTGATGTTAACTTAGATTTCAACGTAAACGTTATGGACGCTACCGAGCTTCAGCGCTTCCAGGCACAGCTTGTGAGTCTTTATGATGAACAGCTGACTAACGCTGACGTTGATGCTGACGGATTTATAAGCGTTATGGACGCTACTGAGATTCAGCGCTATGTCGCTCACATCATCACTCAGTTCCCTGCAGAAAAGAAATCTAAAGACACCGCTTCTACATCAGCAGGCGATGTTGCTACATTACTCAGCACTGCTAAATCAGAGCTTTCTACTTACTACCAGTACGCATCATTTGACCAGTATATGGCAATGAAGAAGGTAGTTAAAGAGCTCGAAAAATCAGGAGATGAATCTCAGACAGCTTATAATAAACTAAACGCTGCTTATACTCAGTTCCACGATCTTTTAGAATCTTTAGGTATAGCAACCAGCGAAACCATCGACGTATACTTCACTAACGTTCCTAACTGGTCAACAGTTAACGCGTATGTATGGTCAGATGCAGGCAATAAGGTTGCATGGCCTGGCGAAGCTATGACGTACGTAAAGACTAACTCTCAGGGTCAGAAGATTTATAAGATTACTTTGGAAACTGGAAAGTACACTAATATCATCTTCAACAACGGTACTGTCCAGACTGTGGACCTCTCGCTTTCTAATACTAAGAACGAGGGCTTCTATACAACCACTATGTCAGGTGGACAGTATCTGTGTGAAACATACATATACAGCTAATCAAAACTTAAACTAAAGGGCACCATATACGGTGCCCTTTTTCTTTTATAAAACCACTATTTTTGATATAAAACGGTTGCTTTAGGATATACACATTGATATAATGAAAGTGGCACAAATTTTACGTGATATATAAAAACGGAGATGATATTTATGACAAAGCGAATTTTGAGTTTCATACTCACAGTTGTTATGCTAATGAGCGTTGTGGCTGTTTCTGCTACTGCGGTGTCGGTTGATGCCGATTATGGTCAGTACTCAGGTAACATGCTCTACTTCGATGCTAAAAGCTCAGGCTGGAATAACTATAAAAAGGTTTTCTGTCATATCTGGGTATATGGTGGCGACGCTTTCTATCCATGGCAGGCTAAAAAAGAAGCTTGTACAGATATAGATGGAGACGGTATCTGGGAGTATGATTTAGACTCAAAGGCTATTGTGCTTGAGCCGGGTACACTTTATTCATGCATTTTCTCTAATGAGAACGGTATGCAGACGTATAATCTGCTTTTTGATTCAACAGTTATGGGTGACACAGCCTACTGTGACAAATACCAATTGTACGAGAATCCTGAAGACCCAAGCAAAACAGCTATTGCTACTTTCTGGAGAGGTCAGAATCCTGCAACATTCGGTCCTGAGAAATGCATCACTTCTATCGGTAATGTAGTTGGTACATGTATCCCTTACACAACATCAGTTCAGGCTATGTTCGTTCGTTTTCTTACTGATTATCTTGAAAACGCCAGAACATATTCACATAAAACTGACCAGCAGATTCTTGATGATGCAGCTAAAGAACTTGGGCTTAAGAGAGAAAACGTAGAGGACGCTATTTACACAGCACGTGTTAGTGTTGCATGGAGTTATAATAAATCAACTCTTGAAAAAGACTATACGGATAGAGTGCCTAGTATACCGGAAAAACCTGCTCCGACTACAATTCCTTACCCTAAAAAGGCTGAAAACGTAGACGGTGGAATTAAAGTCACATGGTCGCCGATGTCAGGCATCAGTGGTTATTACGTGTATCGTAAAACAGCGTCGACAAGCTGGAGCAGAATCGCTACCGTTTATGTCGGCACTACTTCTTACACAGATAAGAGTGTATCAAGCGGTACTACTTATACTTACACAGTAAGAGCGTACTCAGGCTCGCTTTTGAGCGACTATTCTAAATCAGGCGTATCGGTAAAATGTCTTAAAACACCTGCACTCAGCTCTGCTACCAACACAGACGGCGGAGTGAAAGTAGCGTGGAGCAAGAGCAGTGGAGCATACGGTTACTACGTTTATCGTAAAACTGCGTCAACTTCATGGAAAAAGATAGCGGATTTAGGTAGTGGGGACCTTTCATATGTTGATAAGAGTGCATCAAGTGGCACTACATACTACTACACAGTAAGAGCGTATAGTGGCTCTACTATGAGTAGCTATAAGTCAGCGGGTGTATCAGTAAAATATCTGAAAACACCGTCGCTTTCTGCTATTTCAAACACCACAAACGGCGTGAAAGTATCATGGAGTAAAACAAGCGGTGCTAGTGGTTACTACCTGTACAGAAAAAACGGTACAGCTTCATGGAAGAAAATAGCGACCTTAGGAAGCGGTACGCTTTCATACACCGATAAGAGTGCATCAAAGGGTATAACTTACTACTACACAGTAAGAGCGTATAGTGGCTCTACTATGAGTAGTTATAAATCAAAAGGTATTTCTATAAAATACCTGATAACACCGACACTTTCTACTCCATCAAACACCACAAGCGGTGTGAAATTCACATGGAATAAGAGTCTTGGTTCAGGCGGTTACTATGTGTACAGAAAAACAGCGTCAACTTCATGGAAAAAGATAGCTACCGTAAAGAACACTACTTTTTCTTACACAGACAAGAGTGCTTCAAGCGGTACTACATATACTTATACAGTAAGAGCGTATAGTGGCTCTTCTATGAGTGCATTTAAATCAAGTGCGGCTATAAAATATCTTAAATCACCTACTATAAGTTCAGCTCAGAGTTCGAAATTAGGCATCACCGTTAAGTGGAGCAAAACAACGGGTGCAAGTGGATACTATGTGTACAGAAAAACAGCATCAACTTCATGGAAGAAGATAGCTACTACAAGTAATCTTTCCTATGTTGATAAGACTTCTAAAAAGGGCACAACCTACACATACACTATCCGCGCATATTCAGGCAAAACCATGAGTTCATACTTAAGCGGTAAAAGCTGTAAAGACAGCCATTGATGGTA
>JAFVVB010000148.1 GCA_017502425.1 Ruminococcus sp.
GTTGATAACAGCATCAACGATAACCTTAAGACCTAATTCGTGAGCTTTTTCACACATCTGAACAAACTCAGCTTTTGTACCGAGAGCGTTGTCTTCAGATTCGTTGAGCTGGAAACCAGCAGGCTGATAGAACATCCACCAACCGTTAGGAGCGATACCATTAACAGCAGGCTCACAAACTTTTACGCCTTTAGTAGGCATTTTCAGTTCGTTAGGTGGAGAAACCTGGATAGTAGTAAATCCCTGTTCTGCAAGTTTTTCGAGGTTAGCCTCGATGTTTTTAAAAGACCAGTTCCATGCCTGAATGATCTTACCATCGTTTACAGTATCTTCCAAACCGTAGTTATTTGCTGGTTTGATAGCTTCCTGCATTTTTTCGTACTCGTTGAAGTTAGTTTTAGCGCTAACAGCAGTAAAACTTACCGCAAAGCAAGAAACAACCATAACAACAGCAAGTATCAAGCTAATGATTTTTTTGGTTTTCATATTGACCTCCTGATAAATAATAATAGAAGAACTCATAAGTCTTCAAATTCCATTGTTAATTATACACCATAAAACAACTTCTTTCAATTCATAATTCGTACAAATTTAATCAATTAATTTATTCAATATAGATAAAAGAGTCAGATAAAAAAGAGGCTTTAAAATATATATGTACCAGCAACATTGAAAAAAATCTACATTTGTGATAAAATTATATAACAAAATTTATGAAGGTGAAACAATTGAAAAAATGTGGATACTGTGCAAAAGAGATTTCATATCATGAAATGTATTGTTGTGACGAATGTCAGAATAGCGCAAATAAATTTTACGAGACAAGAGATAAAGTCACAACTTTGATGTCAGTTATAAATGGTATATCAGTTATGTCCATCGGTATCGGACTTTTTATCTTTTCTTTCTTTAGAGAAATCGGCGCTTTTATGGTTGCTATACCGTTGGTGATTTTAGGAATTCTATATATCCTTTTCCCTATTCCTGCTGACGTTATGATTGAAAAAAATAAAATTGAAAAAGCTCAAAAAACCACACGATACATCGGTATCGCACTGCTAATTCTCGGAATTATCGCAACAATTTTTGCGATAATTACCATTTAAAATTAGTATATTGCTCTGATAATTGCTAAGAATATTAAAACAGCCTATAAAATATCAGGAGGTTTTAATATGCTGGACAAAATCGCTTTGACACTTCTTGTTGTCGGTGGTATCAACTGGGGTAGTGTCGGACTTTTCAAGTTCGATATTGTTGCATGGATATTCGGCGGACAGACAGGTATTATCAGCCGAATCATTTATGTAGTTGTTGGTCTATGTGCGCTCTGGTGTATCTCACTTTTATTCAGAGATCACACAGAGGCTGGAGATTCAGACATAACTTCAAACCCTATATAAACAAAAATGCCGTCGGAAAACCGACGGCATAATTTTTAGCAGCTATTATTCTAATTTAGAAATTAAAGTGCATTAACGATATCCTGAGTATCTCTTGCGATTACGAGCTCCTCATTAGTCGCAATAAGCTCAACACGGATAGTAGAATCATCAGTAGAGAGCTGACCGGTAACACCACGACGAGCCTGCTCATTAAACTCGAGGTTCAATTTAACACCGAGGAACTCGAGGTATTCACACACTCTTCTACGAAGCTGCGGCTGATTCTCACCTAAGCCTGCTGTAAATACGATAGCATCACAGCCACCCATAGCAACGTAATACTGACCGATATACTTAGCAATCTGGTAGTAAAGCATCTCGTGAGCAAGTTTAGCTCTTTCGTTACCTGCTTCTTCAGCAGCAGAAACATCACGGTCATCAGAAGAAACTCCGGATACACCGAGTAAGCCTGACTGTTTATTAAGAAGAGTATCCATCTCCTTTGGAGAAAGGTTCTCTTTATCAGCGATAAAAGTAACAACAGATGGATCAAGACAACCTGTACGGGTACCCATCATAATACCATCAAGCGGAGTAAGACCCATAGAAGTATCTACAACCTTACCGCCATCAACAGCTGTGATAGATGAACCGTTACCGATATGACAAGTGATAATCTTGAGATCTTTGATATCTTTACCCATAAGTTTAGCCATCTCAGCAGATACGTAACGGTGAGAAGTACCATGAGCACCATATCTTCTTACAGCGTATTTCTCGTAAAACTCATATGGTACAGCGTACATATACGCCTTCTCAGGCATTGTTGAGTGGAATGATGTATCGAATACAGCAACCATTGGTGTGCTGTCACCGAATACTTCTATACAGCCTTTCATAGCCTGAACGTGAGCAGGGTTATGCAGTGGAGCGAGTGGGCTGAGGCTGTCAATATCAGCAAGAACCTTCTCGTCAATGAGTACAGACTCTTTAAAAATTGAACCACCCTGCACAACACGGTGACCGATAGCTGAAACCTCGTCAAGAGATTTGATAACACCGTACTGCTCATCTAAAAGTGCATCTTTAACAACCATGAACGCCTGAGCGTGGTTCTCCATCTTAGCTTCTTTTTCCATCTCTCTGCCATCAGCAGTCTTATGGCCGATGAATGAACCCTCAATACCAATACGTTCGCAGTTACCTTTAGCGATCATAGACTCCGTTTCCATATCGATGAGCTGATATTTTAGTGAAGAACTACCAGCATTGATAACTAATATTTTCATAAAAACTCCTCCTATTGAAAATGTCGTTTTAATACCGTATAATATAATAATACTTTTTTTATTATATTTCAAGTTTTTTCTTAAAGAGGTGACATCATTGAAAACAGCGGCGATTATCAGCGAATTCAACCCGTTTCACAACGGGCACAAATATCTGGTTGATAAAATAAAATGTGAATATGCACAGAGTGTCGTTGCTATTATGAGCGGAAATTTTGTTCAGCGTGGTGATGTTGCTATTATAGATAAGCACCGAAGAGCACAGACAGCACTCGAAAAC
>JAFVVB010000149.1 GCA_017502425.1 Ruminococcus sp.
AGATGAAGCGTTACGCTAATCTTAACAACCAGAAGTTTGCTTTCTCTCTTACTTATGCATCAGAGTCACACGATCGTGATAAGATTGATAAGGAAGAGGATGTATCAAATCTTTCAGACTACGAGCGTATCGTTCGTATCCGTATGATGCTTGATGATTTTGTAAACACAAATCTCATTCAGGCACTCAAAGGTTGTATCAAAGTCCGTTCACCTATCAATAAGACTAACTGTATTAAAAAGAACCCTAACTTCTCCAAATGTAACGAGTTATGGTCTTTTATAGAAGCTTATCGTAAAACTGGTTACGTTGTTGAATCCAATGAATTTTCAGGTGAGATGGATCATGACACTCAGAGTGAGCTTTACGAAGTTATGGCTTTCCAGCACTTTGTTATGACTATCTCTACTAACAAAGCGCTTAAAGATAAGCTTCATGCTGAGTATGAAGCTGAGAACGAACGACGTGCTGCCGAAGCTAACAAGCCTGAAGAAGAACAGGCTAAGTGGCTTGAAGAGCAGATTTACGAAGCTCGTAGAGAAGAAATGGCTATTCGACTCAAAGAAGTACGTGAACGTGATCTTCTTATCGCTCAGCTTACTACTGAACTTGATCAGGAAAAAGAAAAAGTCAGACAGCGTGATATCAAGATTAAGGAGTTACAGACTCTCCTTGATGTACGTGAGAAAGAGCTCGAAGAAACTAGAGAAGAACTCAGAGTTGCTTTACAGCGTGTTGCTGAGCTCGAGGCTGAACTCGAGGTTTGCAAGGCTCGAATTGCTGAACTTGAAGGCATTGTAGAAGAGCAGAAGAAGACTATCGAGGCTCAAGCTGCTACTATTGCTGCTTTAGAAGCTAAGATTGTTGAACTAAACGCTCTTATTGATACATTAAATGCTAAGATTGCACAACTCGAAGAAAGAGTTGCAGAGCTTGAAGCTGAAGTTGCGCAGCTCAAGGCTAAGATTGCTGATCTCGAATCTCAGATTGACTTCCTCAAGGATAAGATTTCTGTTCTTGAAACCACTATCAGAGATCTCAAGGCTGAGATTGAAGAACATAAAGCTAGAATTGCTGAGCTCGAAGATTTATGCGATAAACAAGCTAAGACTATTGAGGAACAAGCATCTCAGATTGTTGTACTCAATACTAACGTTAAAGATCTTACTGATGCGAATAACGAGTTGAATAGTGAGAATGATACGCTTAAAGCTACTGTTGAAAAGCATGAAGAGACTATTTCTAAGCAGAACGCTGAATTAGAAGATAAAGCTAATCAGATTTCTACTGCTAATGATCAGATTGTTAATCTCTCTGGTCAGTTATCAACTCTTGAAAATGACTATTCTGCTTTAAAAACTGACTGTGCTAAACAGAAAGAAAAGGTTGCAGAGCAGTCCGAGGTTATTGAAAAGAGCAAAGCTAAGACTCAGAAACTCTTGGATGACCTCAACAGAAAACAAGAGGAGTATTCAAAACTCAATAAGACTGTCAGCACCCACATAGCTGACATTAAAGCTAAAGATAAGCAGATTGCTCAGCGTGATAAAGAACTTGTTTCTGCTGAAAAGAGCAAAGATAAAGCTCTTTCTAAGCTTAAAGCTGAGTATGAAGCTAAGTTTTCAGCATTAAAAGCAGAGTGTGATTCAAAGCTCGCTGCTAAAGATAAAGAAATTGTTGCAGCTAAAGGTTTCTCTGATGAGAAGAAATATGAGGCTAAACTCAAAGCTGCTACTAAAGAAATCGAGACTAAGTATTATAAGGACCTCAAAAAGGCTAAGAAGAAAGCTAAAGACTTTGTTAAGAAGGCTAGAGTGCTCATCGATTATAAGCCTGCTAAGATTCTTGAACTTGAAAACGTTGACGATTTCACTTGAATTTAATTTAAAATATTAACGAAAGGAGCAATAATATGAGATATAAAGATAGTACTTCACTTATCATCAAAGCCATCATGTTATTGCTCGCTTTAATTGTTATGATATTTGTTGCATCACTTGCTTGGTTTACAGAATCCGCTAAACCCGTTGATGCAACCGGTGTTTCAGCGAAAACCAGTTCATCGAAGTATTTTGATATGGCTGTTGGTTTTGAGTCATCTGTTAATGGATATCAGTATACAATGTCACAGTATTCTAAGAACCTGAATCTTCGTGATGTAATTACACCTGATGGGGAGCATTACGATGCACTCAACGACTTTAGCCCTGTTGATATTACTGGTGACGGTGTAACTTTAGTACGTCCATCAATGCAGCTTAAAAACGTTGACATTGATAGAAATAGTGGTACTTTCACTACTGTTTCACCTAACAAGGAATACATTTGTTTTGATATGTATTTCAGAGCTTCTGAACCTTGTCAGGTTTTCCTTGATGATGGCTCTTTTGTTAAAGGTGCTATTGAAGATACACCAGGTGATGGAAATCTTATCCAGACTGAGAAAACTGATGACAATAGAAAAGCCGATGAAGGCGACTACTCAAAAGATGCAGTTGTAGGTGCTGTTCGAATCTCTTTTGTTAACATGATGTTTTCTATGAGGGAGAGGATTCTGATAGCCTTAAGAAAGATGCTGAATTCATCTGGTTACCTCGTCCTGATATTCATCTGAATACGCCAGATGATGATGAATGGAGTTTATCAACAGGTCTTACAGAAGACAACACTATTACTGATTACTTTGCTTCTACTGACAGATTTATAGGATTTCCTGCTGATACTTATGATCACCATTATTATACTTATATTTACGATGAGGCACAGGGTATATATATCGGTGAAGACAGAAATTATGATGAAAAGAAAACCATCACAGACCCAAGCAAAAATTCTATCTGTGATGTAAACTATAAAAACGGCGATTATTACTACGGCAAGACTCAGGTTAACATCTGGATTGAAGGCTGTGACGCCGAAGCACGTCGTACTATTGCCGGCGGTATGTTCCAGATTAACTTTGATTTAGCCGGTGCATAAATTTTCTAACCATTCTTTTTTGAGGAGTAAGCTATGAAAAAGTCACTATCTCAAAAACTGAATAAATTCAAAACATCTCCTTTAATCAGCATTGTTGCTATTTTAGAGGTGTTTGTACTCATTTGCGTCTGTACTTTTGCATGGTTTATTTTTGCTGATAACAATACTGTTGACACAGATGTTATCTCTGTTGAACCTGACTCAGGTCTTGAAATTGACTTTAGCGATGCTAACGAAAACGACTACGTTAACATCTGGAACTATTTAAACGAGTTCCAGTTTGAACCTGTCACATCACTTGACGGACGTAATATTTTTATACCAACTACTGGTACTCTCAACGCTATTGATACAGCTAATATGAAGTTTCGAGAAGCTACCGTAAATGATATGAACTCAAAATATATCAATATTGACTTTACTCTCACTAATAACGGTGAAGAAGCAATGCCGGTTTATCTGAGTTCTAATTCTTACTTTAATCTTTACGATCCTGATACTAAAGAATCAGTAGCTAGTAAAGCTATTCGTATTGCTTTTTATCAGAACGACGGTGAATCAGGACGTGTTACATCTTCACTTCTTTCTAAAGAATATGATGGTGATACACCAGAAGATCCTGATGATCCTGATTCTCCTGGCGATACTCAGAATAGCTTTTATATCTATTTTAATAAAAGTGGTTCTAATTGGAACGATGTTTGGATTGAGACTGATTATACTGCTCTGGCTGGTTCTAATAAACGTATTCAGATGACCCAGTTGGCGCCTAATTCAAATATCTATTATCTTGACTTACAGGCTTCTCTTTCTAATTTTAACCCGTCTAACTTCTACACTTGGGTAAAATTCCATGATAGTGCCAACAGTAATAGTACTTTAACTTCAACTGTTCAGTTACCTAATGCTAAAATCGAAGCTGATAGCATGTATTCATTTATGCTTGATGATAGTGGTAAGGCTTTTTCAGGTAGCTATAATGGCGGTAACGGTATGATGTTAAATGATCCTGTCCCATATGATGGCGAAAAACCTAACGTCGGCGGTGATGATGAAGGCAACAGTGGTACAGGCGATGATAATACCGGAGAAGTACAGGGCCAGACTACTGTTTACTTCAATAACACCTTAGGTTGGAAACAGCCTTATGCTTATATCTGGCGTGAAAACGGCAACAATGACGAAGCACTTTCAGCTTGGCCGGGTAAGCCGATGACTCACATTTCCGGCTCTATTTACTATTACACATTTAATTCAAAGTACGACTCAATCATATTTAACGATGGTAATTCCGAAGGTGGCGCTGTAAAAACTCAGGATATTTATCCTGTTAAAGATGGCTACATTTATATGATTGGTAATTCAACCGGAGATAACGAATTCGGTTGGACGCAGGAAGACTACGTAGGTAGTGTTGAGGGTGGTACTTATCCGGTTATTTCTCCGGGTGTATCTACTGGTTTCCAGCGCCCGTACGCTCCTGTTACTCAGATTGATGATTCTTCTGGTAAATCCAAGGTCGTTGTACCTGCTTTTGCTTCTTCTATTGACGACTACAACTACGGTAGTGAGCACTCTCTGTTTACTATCGAACCAGGTCAGACTTTACCGCTTTCAATGATTGTTTGGCTTGAAGGTACTGACCCTGACTGTACTGAAGATGTTTACGCAGGTAAGTTTATTGATATGAAGCTTGTCTTCGCTACTAAAGATTCCGGAGATAAGATGTATACATACAGGTTCCTTGATAAGACTAAGGAAAACTGGATTGATGATAAGATTACCACCGACACCGGTGTTTCTTTCAAACCTGTTATTCAGCTTTACGATGTTAACTCAGGTAAAGGTTATCAGATGAATGTTCACAGCGATGAAGCTGGTAATCCTACTATATGGCAATGTAGTGCACCAGAAGCACTCGTTAATTCTGATCACATTATGTTCAGACGTGTTAACCCAATGAATGAGGATGAAGTATGGAACTATTGGGATACTGATGGATTTAATGACAGAAAAGATGCTGTTGTAAATAGCACTGTTTACTTCTCGGCTTTCTCTGATGGTGCTCCTACTAATGCTATTAAAGATGTCAATGCTACCGAGGAAGCAAATGCTCCTGAGAAATCCTGCGGTGGTCTTTGGGGTAACCACAATACTAAGATTGTTACCATTTATGATGGTACTGAAGGTCAGTGGATTAAAAACTCCACTAAAGAAGGTACCACTTCGGTTCTTACTATGAACTACACATATGATAATCAGACTGTTGAATATAAGGCTTCTGGTTCGGGTAACGATATGTATTATTTTGTAGTTCCTGAAGTAGTTTATTCAAAAACAAACACTACTCGTCCTTTAGTTACATTCAAACGTTACTATAATTTTGATAGTAAGCATGCTTTGAACTCTAATTTGAACGAGCTTACTTATCATATGAAGTGGAACGGCACGGCTTGTGATGGATTGTTTGGTCAAATCACAGGTAATACCAGCGATAAATTCTACTGGGGTTCTGATTTGATGTACATACAGGCTAGAAATGCTGTCACAGGTAAGATGAGTGGCTCACATCTACAAGTTCATTTCTATGCAAATAATACAGGTGCTGAAGTCAGTGGAACTAGTCACTATACACCTATTTATAGAAATGATAGTTTTGCTGCTGATAATGATGGTTACGGCTACGCATGTGTAGTACCTTCTAATAAGAATTACTACAAATACCGTGTTGAACGTTGTAATCCTAGCAATACATCCGAAAAGTGGAATATAACTCCACTTCAGGATATTACAGCTTCAGGAAGTGACACTGATTTTCAATATATAAATTCTGTATCCAAAAATATTTGTACGATTGACTACTTGTTCTTGAAAGTATATCTTGAGTGTTCGACCTCATACTGTGGCGATAGCTGGGATCCTGAGATTTACGTATTCAAAGAAGGTGGCGGTGAAGAAAAGGCTTGGCCTGGTACCACTATGACTTGGTCGTCTAATACTTCCGAGGGTGGCGGTACTAATCACAAGCAGTATTTCCACGATGTTAACGTTTCTAATTATGACCGTATTATATTCTCTAATGACTATGATTATGGTAATCAGCGACGTCAGACTGGC
>JAFVVB010000150.1 GCA_017502425.1 Ruminococcus sp.
AGTCCATGGCTCTCCGTACATAAGAATTCTTTTATCGATTTTATCGAGTTCTTCACGAATCATGTTCATAGTTTCGATATCGTGACATGCCATGAGGTCGAATCTGAAACCGTCGATGTGATACTCTTCAACCCAGTATTTGAGTGAATCGATCATGAATTTCCTAAACATCAGCTTTTCGCTTGCTGTAACATTGCCGCAGCCTGAACTGTTTAAGTATCTGTTACCTTGTTTTCTGAAATAGTAGTTAGGTACTGTTTTTTCAAAACAAGAGTCGTCACCAGAGTACATGTGGTTGTATACAACGTCCATGATAACGCCGATTCCGTTATCGTGGAGTGACTTAACCATCTGTTTGAATTCCTTGATTCTTACTTCTCCGTGGTAAGGGTCAGTGGAATATGAACCTTCAGGAACATTGTAGTTAACCGGGTCATATCCCCAGTTATATTCAACACATGTTTTCTCATTAACTGAACCGAAGTCGAACACCGGATTGAGCTGGACATGGGTGATGCCTAACTGCTTTAAATAGTTTAAGCATGTAGGGGAGTTAGTGTTAGGAACAGTAGTGTCGGTTTCAGTAAAAGCAAGATATGTTCCCCTGTGTTCTCTTTTGACACCACTTGTGTTAGAAGATGAGAAGTCTCTTAAGTGAATTTCCCATACAATAGCCTCGGTTTGCTGCTCAGGCAGGACATGCTTATCGTTTTCCCATCCCTCTGGATTTGTTCTTTCTAAATCAACTACCATTGAACGTTTTGAGTTTACGCCTGTTGCTTTAGAATACACGTCCTGAGTTTCGTTTGATTTATTATCATTCTGAACTACATATGTGTAGTATACGCCGTGTAAATCTCCCTCGACACTGGTGCTCCATGTACCGGTAGATTCGTCTTTGTACATCTGCTCGATAGAAAGTACAGTAGCGCCATCTTCCTGGAAAGAGCCGGTTGAGTAGAGCTTTAAGAGGACCTGACTAGCAGCAGGAGCCCATACTTTGAAAGTAGTTCTTTCTTTAGTATAAACAAAACCTAAATCATCTTTGTCGTAGAGATTGTAGATTTCATCCTTATTAGAATAGTATTTAGTGATCATGATTGCACCCCTTAAAAGTATTTTTGCGTGGTCGCAATTAAAATTATTTTATCATTTTATTTGTAAAATTCAATACGTTACGAGAACAATATGTTAATTTTTATAGAAATATTCCATTATATTTCTGTATTAGAATAAAATGCTTGTATATTTGTTTAAAAAGTGATATTATAGTGGATAAAATTAGAATAAAGGAAGCGAAAGTGATGAAATCTATCAAAAAACTTCTAAATCACATATTTATTGACGGATTATCAGGTATGGCACTTGGATTATTTGCAACCTTGATTGTTGGTACTATTTTGGGTCAGATCGGTTCATATATTCCTGGTATTTTAGGTACCTATACCGTTAATATCAGTGCTATTATCAAAGCTATGATGGGTGCGGGCATCGGTGTTGGTGTTGCTACTAAATTCAAGTATAGCCCACTTGTTACCGTATCAGGCGGTGTGGTCGGCTTTGTCGGAGCTTTTTCCAGCGCTATTGTCAGCGGTACTTTTTTTCAAGAAGGCGGTGGACTAAGCATCACCGGTGTTGGTGATCCGCTATGTGCTTTTGTTGCTGCTTTCGTAGCTGTTGAGGTTGGTAATCTCATTTCTGGTAAAACTAAGCTTGATATACTACTCACTCCGATTGTGACTATTACTGTTGGTACAGTTGTAGCTCTCTTATGCGGTCCGTATATCGCGTATGTAACTACTGCATTAGGTGAAGTGATTCAGTTTGCTACGCTTCAGCATCCGTTTATCATGGGTATTCTGATATCTGTACTTATGGGTATTTTTCTCACTCTACCTATCAGTTCTGCTGCTATTGCTGTTATTATTGGTTTATCAGGAATTGCAGGAGGTGCTGCGGTTGTTGGTTGTTCTGCCCAGATGATTGGATTTGCTGTCGCAAGTTACAGAGAGAATAAATTGGGTGGTCTTATTTCGCAGGGTATCGGTACATCGATGATTCAGATGCCTAATATTGTGAAAAAGCCTATTATCTGGTTACCACCAATTATCACTAGTGCTATTTTAGGTCCTGTTTCAACCTGTTTATTACATATGGAATGTGATGCTTCGGGTGCCGGTATGGGTACTTCGGGGTTAGTCGGACAGCTTGTTACATATTCTTCTATGGTAAACGCAGGTTTTCCTGAAGTAGTAACAATTATCGAAATATTAATCATGCATATTATTGCACCTGCGCTTCTTACTTTAGTTATCAGCGAAGCAATGAGGAAACTCAATATCATCAAATCTGGTGATATGAAACTCGATTATTGATATAGGAGTTAATTATGAAAAAGAATAAGTCTACCTTAATTATATGTGTATGTTTAGTTTTAGTGATTGCAGTTGTTGCAGCAGTGCTGTTTATGACTTCTAAAAGAGGTGTAGATAAAGAGTACGAGTATAATACTGTAATTGAAGTTAACGAAAAAGCTCCTGTATGCGGAGAACCAGAAATCAGTAAAATTGTTGGTTATTCAGAAGATGCTGACCAGAAATTTTTAAAGCTTCCTTATGAGATAAAGGACACACCACTCAAAATCGTGTCTATCGGAAAGTATACAGGTTTATATAATGATGCTGAAAAGTCTCAGGAAGTTGAAGATGTTCTTGCTGTCGTTGTTATGAACGATTCTGATAAGGTTGTTTCTTACTCTAATTTTACGGTAGAATACTCTACTAAAGATGATAAGAGAACATGTTCTTTCAGCCCTACTAATTTACCTGCTCATCAGTCATCTTTAGTTTTTACAACTAATGAGCCTGTGAAATACAGTGATGTCAAATCATTTAATGTTACCGATCCGTTTGCTGTTTTAGGTGATTCACTACCGCTACTCGAAGATAAAGTCGGTGTTGATTACAAGGACGGTGAATTTATCATCACTAACCTTACTAATGATAATCTCGGTGATGTATACGTCAGATATAAGAACTGTGTAGATGGTAACGTTTATCTTGGTGGTATTACATATTCTGTTGTCGCTCAGGGTGTTGAGCCTTATGAAACCTATCACGTAGCAGCTGATAATTATAATGAGGAAACGGGTATTATCATCGCTGTTGAAAGCTATACTGATCAGTAATAATATATTTTGAGTAAAGCAGAGCAAAAAATTGTTCTGCTTTATTTTTTTATTGCTTTTGCTTTAGCCATTTTAGTTTACAAAGCATACACCGTGTGATATAATGTACGAGTAAAAATATATACGTGAGGTACTATTATGTGTGACGTCGAAAATGTAGCTGAAAATGTAGTTGAAAAGGATTTTAATCCTAACTCAATTTCAAGATATAAAAAGCGTGAACAGGCTTTCATTCTTAGTTTTGAAACATTATTCTCTGATACCGATGTAGAGGAGCTTGCTGATAATGCAGTTGACGGTAGCGATGAATATATGAGTGATTATGCTGTATTCTGTGCTAAAGGTATTATCGAGCACAGCGATGAAATTGATCGCTATATTTCAGATAACCTTAAAAAGGGTTGGAAAATCAGCAGAATTTCTAAAGTTTCATACACAGTTATGAGACTTGCGATTTTTGAGATGCTTTATGTTGAAGATGTTCCTTTATCTGTTTCTATCAATGAAGCAGTAGAGCTTTCTAAGAAGTATTCTTTACCTGATGATAGCGCTTTTGTAAACGGAGTGCTGGGCTCGGTTGCTAAGACTATCGATGAGTAAGTATTTAGGTATTGATACCAGTAATTACACTACATCTGTCGCTATTTATGATAGCGATAATAATAGTGTCGTAAGTAAACGTAAATTATTACCGGTATCAAAGGGAGAACTTGGAATCAGACAATCTGACGCTGTCTTCCATCATACTCAGCAACTACCTGAGCTTTTTGAGCAGTTGTGTAATGATGCATCAGTTGATAAATCTGAAATCAAAGCTATCGGTGCGTCTTTTACACCTCGTAAAGTGGAGGGCTCATATATGCCGTGCTTTACGGTCGGTAGCGGTGTTGGTAGAATTCTTTCTTCTACGCTTGGTGTACCGCTTTATAATTTGTCGCATCAGCAAGGCCATATTGCGGCTGCGTTATATTCCATAGATAAGCTTGATTTAATTGATGAAAAATTTCTCGCTTTTCACGTAAGCGGTGGTACTACCGATGCATTACTTGTAAACGGGGATAACTCAGATATTTTTTTGAATACTAAGCTCGTTGGTAAAACTCTTGATTTAAACGCAGGTCAACTGGTGGATAGGGTAGGGCTTATGCTTTCGTGTTCTTTCCCGTGTGGCAAAGAAGTTGAGAAATTAGCACTTGATTGTGATGAAATAATTAAAGTTAAACCTACTGTAAAAGGTTGTGACTGTTGTCTTAGCGGTGTTGAAAATATATGTAAAAAAGCTATTGATAACGGCGAGAGCTCTTGTTATGTAGCTTCTTTATGTCTGAAATATATCGAAGAAACGCTATATAAAATGACTTTGAGTATTTTAGAAGAATATGGCGAAATGCCTGTGGTGTTTGCAGGTGGAGTTATGTCTAATACAATTATCAGAAAAAGTATGGAAAAGAAACTTCCGTGTTACTTTTCAAAACCCGATTTTTCTACCGATAACG
>JAFVVB010000151.1 GCA_017502425.1 Ruminococcus sp.
ATAACGGTGTCAGCCGTCAGAGCCTACTATATGGTTCAGCCCTGCCACTCGAAAGGGAACTTCGCTGTCGGATTTTAGTTCTTCGCTTTCAGCCCATGGCGAAAAATCTCTTTGCAAAAATCACCTGACAGTTACTTTCTTTGTCATAGTGTTATCCTCTTGATTTTAGCATTTATATGTAAAATTTGCAAGTCTTTTATTGAAAAATTCTACGCTTTATGCTATTGTTACAATATACTTTTATGGAAGGTCGATTATTTATGGACAATTTAGTAGAACAAGTAGTGAAAAAGAAGAAAAACGCCAGATATTATCTTAATATCGCTTTGATTATTATCGTAGCGGTCATGATACCGGTTACTTTTATTTTTCTGGCTTTATTTTTAAAGCGCGCTTATTTTGTGTATATAGCGTTTTTCTGCAGCTTATTTTCTGTATACGGAATGTGGTATTTTATCTCATCGCTTAATGTGGAATTTGAATATGCGTGCCTTGGTAATATCTTCAGAGTCGATAAGATTATCGCTAAGCGTAACCGTAAGAATATACTGAAGATTGATCTTAAAATCGTTGATGATATTTTTAAATACAGCGATGATGAAATGTCAAAACGCAGTTTTAATAAAGTCTTTCACGTAGCATCACAAGATTACTCAAACGATAACTATGTCATCACTTATGTGAGTGAAGCTAAGGGTAAGTGTGCTGTTGTATTTTCTCCAAAAGAAAAAACATTAAATGCATTCAGACCATATCTCAAACGCGAAATAGTAAAGGAACTGTATTGATTTTAAAGTAATGAAAGTTATTGATGAAAGTTTTGTTAAAGCTAATCTGCCGTTAAGACCTGATGATGCCAATAAAGGCACTATGGGTACTTTGGTTAATATCAGCGGAAGCTACTCTATGGCTGGTGCGTGCATACTCTCTAGTATGTCTGCATTAAGAAGCGGAGTTGGGCTGCTTAAAGTAGCGTTGCCTAAAAGTATTTATGAGATAGTAGCATCGCTTGCATATGAAGCTGTGTTTTTACCGCTTGATGAAAGCGAAAATGGCACAGTTGATATTAGGTCGCTTGATTATCTTCTGGAGGTTTCCAGAAAGTCTACTGCCGTTTTGCTTGGTTGCGGTCTTTCTTTATGCGATGATACGGTGGATTTTGTCAGAGAGTTTATTAAAGCCTGTACTACTAAGGTTTTATTAGATGCTGATGGTATAAATGCGATTTCTTTGAATACTAATGTATTAAAGCAGTGTAGCTGTGATATGGTACTCACTCCTCACCCTAAGGAGATGTCACGACTATGTAAAAAGAGCGTTGAGTATATAGAGTCTAATCGCGAAGAAGTAGCTACACAGTTTGCTAAAGAATATGGTGTTACTCTTGTACTAAAAGGCAAAGACACGCTGGTCACTAATGGTCAGGATGTGTATGTTAATAAAACAGGTAACAGCTCTATGGCTAAAGGCGGTAGCGGAGATGTGCTTTCGGGAATTATTTCCTCGCTTATGGCTCAGGGGGTTGATCCATTTAAGGCTTCGTGTATGGGAGTTTATATTCATGGATTATCAGGAGATTTATCGGCAAGAGATTTATCTAAAACTTCGGCTGTGCCGAGAGATATAGTTGAATATCTGCCGAAAGTTTATAAAATTTTAGAAAGATAAAAATATGGAAATTGCAAGAACAATTATGCGGAGGTTATTATGAAGAAATTTTCAGCATCGCTTCTTGCGATTTCTTTTTTTATGCTCATATTATGCGGATGCGATATTTCAAAGAAGGTTCAGCCCGTAAAAGAGTTTTCGGCAAAAGTCCATATCACATGTGCTGATACCGAAAGTGATGCAAATGTGGTTTTATCTCAGGGTAATAACCTGTTGATTGAGATTACTTCTCCTGAGTCTTTGAGAGGACTAACGTATCAGTATGCTAATTCAACGCTATACATTGAATATGAAAAGCTGAAGTGTAATTCGAACAGCGATTATCTTCAGAAGGATAACCCGTTTGATGCAATTAAAACCGCACTTTTTACTATGAAAACAACACCTGTTGAATGTAGAAAAACTGAAAATGATATTGATGTCTACGTGCTTAACACTGAAAGAGGGAAGAGTCATGTCTACGTAGACTCAAAAACAGGATATATACGTAGAATAAAGCCTAACTATACAGCATGCGAAATTGAGTTTTCTGACATTAAGGCATAAGAAAAAACCACCTGAACCAGGTGGTTTTATTTCTTTAATAGAATAAATCGTCGCACATCCATTTCATACATTCGTAGTTGAACCAACTCGATGCCCAGCCGATGAAAATATCTTCTTTTTCGGTTTTCAGGTAACACATAGCTGTGTCGGGATACTCGAAAGTATCTTTTTGAGTGTTTTCAGGTAATTTACCATCAAAGTAAATAACGTTCAGATTATCACATCCGCTGAAAACAGTGTGTCCCATCGTGTTGATAGTAGAAGGGATTTCTACGCTGTTGACGGTTTTTATATTTTCAAAAGCACTATCGGCGATTTCTTCGACCTTGGTCTTATCTTTAGGGAATACAACGTTTTTATCGATACCGATGTATTTTTCGAGAATTTTTTCTGATTTAGAGAAAGTGAAAGCCGATTCCCACTTTGCGGTCATAGTGACACCCAAATCATACGTTAGTTTCGATACATCCTGCTCGTCTTTAAAAACGTATTTTTTAGCAACGTCTTTTGGATAAAGCCACTTAGGTTTATCCTTTTTCTTAGCGTATCCGTATATTTTTGAGTCATATTCTCTCTGTGCAGTCCAACCGGTGAAAATGTAACCTTCTTTTGTGAACGTGTTTTCACTGAGTTTGAATTTTTCACCATAACCGACTGTGTCAAAGTCGATGTGACCGTTACCATCGTTATTATCGTAGTATACTCGGTATTCGTCAGCTATCCAGAAAGCAATAGCGGTAATATCACCGACGCTTGTGGTCTTGCTTACGTTTGTGTTATCACCATATAAAGTGTACTCATATACGTCATCTTTTTTTAGCCAACTGCTTTTGCTGTACGGTGTCTTTTTACCGTAATACTTGTTATAGCTGTCGCGTTTTATAATCCAGCCACCGAAAGTATAACCTTCTTTTGTGAAATCGCATTTTGAGAGTTTTTTTCCTCTGCCGTAAATGACACTGGTGTCTTTCATTTCACCCTCACCACCGTTTGCGTCATACCTGACAGTGAATTTTATCGATGTCGCATCGCTTATACCGATACGATACACAAAATTCCCGTAGTGGTGAAATGTGATAAATATAGAATTTTTAACGTGGAAGATGTTCTCGATTTCGAGTGCTTTGTCTATACCTACTGTGTCTACTAACCTGCCACTCCAGTCATATATAACTAAAAGATTTCCTCCACCACCGCTCTGTACGAAATACAGATAGTTGTCGTCACAGTCTGAACCTTGTCGGGTGTATCCGCTTTTATAGCCTTTGAATACTTCAATTTTCTTGAAATTGCTGTCCAGTATAGCGAAATTATATGTTCCGCTGATACCGACAACATAGCGGTCGTATTTAGGGCTGTACGATATGGAGTAGATTTTATATTTGATTTTCTGATGACCGATTACCTTCAAAGTGTCAGGATCTACGATACTGATGATGTTAAAATTAGGGGTGTTATTAGCGACTAAAATGACGTTTTCGTTCGGGTTGTACGTCATATCGTTAGCGTGGTCGAGATTGACATCGCTTCTTTTTGATTTGAGCTCCCATGTGTTAACATCGTATTTCAGCAGAGTTGTGTTACCGTTATTTATGGCAAAGTAAGCGTATTTACCGTCGGTGCACGACCCTTGGGCTGTTGCGTAAGTACCAAAGTCCGCATCTTTTTCGATATGGTTTTTTATTGCAACGGTTGTTGCACTACCGTAAAACTCCGATGATGCTTCTGCGGTTATGATGTTACCGTATATCAGAATCCCCAGCGTTATCAGTAGCGAAACAACGCACATGATACTTCGTTTCATTATATTCTCCAGAATTTGATATGGCTAATTGTAGTGCTTTTTATATTATAAGTCAACTTTATTTTGTAAACAATTAAATAATAATCTTTAATATTATTTTCAAAATATAATAATATAAAATTTTGTTTACTCTGTATTTTTTGTCAATTACTCGATATACGATTTTTTTGCCTGTTTATATTTCATTTTACTTGACATGTATTTATGCTTATATGTACAATCAAAGTATAAAAACACTACTAACTGGCGTGTTGTTTACGCTTATTACTGGAGTGATAGTAACACATCATTCGTATCGTGAAAGGAGTACCGACGGAAAAGCTCAAAGATGATGTATATGCTATCGAAGTACCGGTTGGCGCTACGAAAATAATATTTAATAACAAGGGTCAGGAAGCTCAGACCGCCGACCTTGCTATAAAAGGAAAATGGAATATCTTTATTGATGGAAACTGGAGTGCTTACTCAGGATAATTAATATAAAGACCGCGTCGAATGACGTGGTCTTTTTTATGTGCGAAATTATTTTTGAAAAAAGTTCTATAAAACTATTGACAAGTTATTATCATTATGATAATATCAAAATGCAAAGAACAGAAAATACTTGTTCTAATAATGAAATGGAGGTATACTATGTTTATCAAATTTTTACCAAACGAATATGTTTTACGTTACCGTAAGGGTAGACTTGTATCAAAGGGCGTGGGTTTATCTTTCCACTATCTTGAGAGATTCACCTCATGCAGCGTGATTCCTATCTCCAATAACGATGCTGATTTCATATTTAATGAAACTACGGCTGATTACCAGAATGTCAAGATTCAGGGTCAGCTTACTTATCGTATCAGAGATTATGAAAAAATCGCATCTTTGATGAATTTTACCGTTAACCTGAAGACAAAGCAGTATAATGATAATCCGATGAGTAAACTCTCAAAGAGGATAATTAATATCGCAGAAGTTTTAGTGAAAAATCACGTTGATTCCATCAATCTCACCGAGGCTATTCAATCTAGCGAAAAGTTAGCAGTAAATGCGTTAGAACAGTTAAAAGCTGAAAAAGAATTGCTTACACTCGGTGTCGAAGTAACAGGATTTTCTATTCTTGCTGTCGGTGCTAATACCGAAACATCACGAGCTTTAGAAGCTAAAACACGTGAAGAAATTCTAAGACAGTCTGACGACGCATTATATGAACGCAGAAACGCATCTATTGAGCAGGAACGAAAAGTAAAGGAAAACGAGCTCAATACAGAAATTTCTGTGGAAGAAAAGAAGAAGAAAATCAAAGAAACCGAGATTTCTACTCAGCGAATGGTTCTAGAGAAAGAAAACGAGCTTAAGAGAATAAAAACTCAAAGCGAAGTTGAACGAGAAAAAATCAAGCTGGAAGCACAGATTGAACTTGAACGCAAACGCGGAGAATTAGCTCAGCTGAAGCTTGAAAACGAGAAGAAAGACGCTGACGCTCAGGCGTATAGAATTTCCGTGACTATGGAAGCGTACAATAAACTCAGCGCAGATGTACTGGTTGCTTTAGCAACTCTTAATATGGAACCTGAAAAAATGATTGCGAGTGCATTCGAAAAACTAGCTGTTAACAGCGAGAAAATCGGAACACTCAACATCACTCCTGATTTATTGGAGAGTCTTAAGGTAAGGTGATTTTGTGAAACGAGCAACAGAAAACAAAGTGGTTCTTGTTACTCAGAAAACCCGACTCGAAAACCTTATACACCGATACAATACGCTCGGTCAGGCTAAGTTTTATATAGAACACCACGGTGGAGATTTTAACGACTATGTGGTTGAACACGAAACGTATAAAAAGAGCGTTGAGAAAGCAGTAGCTTTTTTAGAAAGTTACGGTCGTCTTCAGCTTTTAGATCGTGATTACGTTCCTAGTTTTATCTTCGGTAAGAATGATACCGTGGTTGCTGTTGGTAGAGATGGGTTAGTAGCTAATACGCTCAAGTATCTTGATAGTCAGAAACTCATCGGTGTTAATCCTGACCCAAGGCGTTGGGACGGAGTATTGCTTCCGTTTTCAGCCGATGATCTTAATAGAATAGTACCTGAAACGGTAGGTAATGTACGAAAGGTGAAAAACATAACCTTAGCTCAGGCTCAGCTAAATGACGGTCAGGTTTTGTGTGGAGTGAACGACTTGTTCATAGGTCAGAAAACTCACGTTTCAGCTCGATATGAAATTACATCTAGCGGAAAAAGCGAGTTTCAAAGTTCAAGTGGTATAATCGTATCAACAGGACTCGGTGCTACCGGATGGCTTAAAAGCATCATAGCAGGAGCCAGTGGTATTGACCGTTACTGCGGTGTGTCAGATACACTGAGTATAGATTCTGACTTTAGCTGGGATAGCAGATATCTGTATTTTACGGTCAGAGAGCCGTATCCGAGCACATCTACCGGTGCATCTATCGTATTCGGGAAAATAAAAGAAAACGAACCAGTAAGAATAGTTTCCCAGATGCCTGAAAACGGAGTGATATTCAGCGACGGTGTCGAACAGGATTATCTGGAATTCAACAGCGGAGCGATTGCTACTATCGGTTTAGCAGATAAATCGGGTAATCTGGTTGTATAAAATTTACTCAAGGAGTATTATCATATGAATTCAGAAAAAGATTTTTTAAAATCTTATAGTATAGAAAAATACGATCGTCCGTCGGTTGCTACTGACATAGCGGCTTTTACTATGAGGATTGAAGAAGATAATAGCTTTCGTAAAGACCCAGTAAGCAAGCTTTCACTTTTGCTTATAGAAAGAGGAGAGCATCCGTATAAAGGAAAATGGGCACTACCGGGTGGCTTTATCAGAATGGACGAAACCGTTGTTGAAGGAGCTGTCAGAGAGATAGTTGAAGAAACTTCAGTTAAACCTGACGGGCTTTTATACACAGGAGTTTTCAGTAAGGTTGACCGTGACCCACGTGGCAGAATAATCAGTAACGCTTTTACGAGTGTTTTCAGTACACAACCCAAAGTTTTAGCCGGTTCTGATGCAAGTAGTGCTAAGTGGTTTGATGTTGATTTAAAATATATAAAAGATGATAAATATCTTTTATCACTCCAATCTGACGAAATTGTACTTACTACTGAACTGCACTTAAGTGTTAGTGATTTAGGGATAAACGAGGTGAAAGCTGAAAATGACGTTTTAGCTTTTGACCACGCCGAGATTATTTTCTCATCATTACAGCTTTTGAAAAATCGTGCTTTAAGATTTGAATCCATATTTGATTTTCTTCCTGAAAAATTCACGTTGACATCTCTTCAGAAAGTCTATGAAACGCTGACTTTATCCACAGCAGTCCCTGCAAATTTTCGAAGAAAAGTCAACGAGTATGTTGAAGAAACCGATGAATATACTAAGGGCGCAGGTCACAGACCGGCTAAGCTATTCAGAAAAAAGAGTAATAAAATCTGATTATATATTGAAAGGGAAATGAAAAATGAAAAAGTTTTTAGTTGTTGTTGATATGCAGAAAGACTTCGTTGATGGCGCTTTGGGCACTAAAGAAGCGGTTGCTATCGTTAATAATGTAGTAGAGAAAATCGAGAACTTTGACGGTGAGATTTTTGCTACTTATGATACACATTTTGAGAACTATATGCAGACAGCAGAGGGTAAGAATTTACCGGTAGAGCACTGTATCAAAGGAACTGATGGTTGGGAGCTTGATGAAAAGGTTATGAAAGCTCTTACTAAAAAAGGTTTCACAGCAGTAGAAAAAGTAACTTTTGGTAGCGTTGATTTACCTGAAATTATTAAAAAGGCTGCTGATGGGGAA
>JAFVVB010000152.1 GCA_017502425.1 Ruminococcus sp.
AACTGAAGAAAATCCTTAAAGATGCTAAGAAATGTGAGCTTTCATGGATAGATGATAACCTAAGCAGAAACGATGCTTTTCACAGTATCCTCAATGACGGTGAAATAACACAGGTTATTAAATTATTCAGAGTCCTTCATTTTAAAAAGTCTAAACTCAGCGATAATGGAAAACATCTTCATAAAGCCGACGAGAAAATATATAAAGAATGCGCAAAGCTGCTTTCTTCTGAACTTTCTTCTATTTTAAAAACAGATAATAGCGATATATTATCCTTAGTGGTAGAAGATTAATAGTAAAAATAAAAGCCGCTCCAAAAAGGAGCGGCTTTTTGCATCAAATTAGACGTTGAATCTAAACAGTACCACGTCGCCGTCTTTCATTACGTACTCTTTACCTTCACTTCGAACTAAGCCTTTTTCTTTAGCAGCAGCCATAGAGCCACATTCGATAAGGTCTTCATAAGCGATAACTTCAGCCCTGATGAAACCACGTTCAAAGTCGGTATGGATTTTACCTGCAGCACCCGGAGCCTTGGTACCCTTTTTGATGGTCCATGCTCTTACTTCAGGTTTTCCAGCTGTGAGGTATGAAATAAGACCTAAAAGTGCATAGCATTCGCTGATGAGTCTGTCAAGACCTGACTGGTTGAGTCCCATATCTGAGAGGAACATTTCTTTTTCCTCTTTATCCATTTCGACAATCTGTTCCTCAAGGTCAGCGCATATAGGAAGTACACCAGCGCCCTCGCTATCAGCAAGCTCTTTTACTTTTTTGAGTCTTTCGTTGTTTTCAATTCCGCTTTCAAAGTCGCTTTCGCTCATATTAGCGGCATAAATAACAGGTTTGTTTGTGAGAAGGGCTACTTCTGAGAGCAGTTTCTTCTCTTCGTCGTCGCACTCTACTGAACGTGCAGTCTTGCCGTTATTGAGTGCGTCTTCAACACGCTTGAAAAAATCAACCTCCGCCTGATACTTTTTATCAGCTTTAGTCATTTTCTGCGCTTTGTCGATGCGACGCTGAATGAGTTCAACGTCTGATAAAATAAGCTCTAAGTTGATAGTGTCGATATCACGGATAGGATCAACACATCCCTCTACGTGAATGATATCGTCATTATCAAAACATCTTACTACGTGTACGATAGCGTCACATTCTCTTATATTGGATAAGAATTTATTACCAAGACCTTCACCTTTAGAAGCGCCTTTTACAAGACCTGCGATATCAACGAATTCGATAGTAGCAGGAGTGTATTTTTCAGGATCGTACATCTGGGCGAGTTTATCAAGACGTTTATCAGGGACTGCAACTACGCCTACGTTAGGTTCAATAGTGCAGAAAGGATAGTTCGCAGATTGTACTCCAGCGTTAGTAATAGCATTGAAAAGTGTGCTTTTGCCGACATTTGGCAAGCCAACAATACCTAATTTCATATTATTCTCCAATCTATGAGGTGTTGCTCAAAATAATTTTTTGTTGTATTATAATAAATTAGAGTATAACATAAATTGTTTTGAAAATAAAGAAAATTTTTATGGTGATGTAAATGGCTAAGTATGATATAGCACTTTTTGATTTAGACGGTACTATCTCTAAGAGTGCAGAGGGTATTAAATATTGTATAATGAAAACCCTCAATATAATGAAAAAACCACATCCTGATTTGTCGGACTATTCTAAGTATATCGGTCCACCGCTTTTACATACGTTTCAGAATTTGTGCGGACTTTCTAAGAGTGAAGCCCAGCAGGCGGTAGAAATATACGTGAAACTCTACGACGTAGACGGCATCAGACAGAATAAGTTGTTCGACGGCATCGAGGATGTGCTTATTAAGTGTAAAGAAAATGGTATAGTAACAGCGGTGTGCTCCTCAAAACACGAGGGTATTGCTACCGAGGTTGTGAAACTGCTTAATGTATATGAATACTTTGATGCAATCTGCGGTTCAACAATTGATGGCTCCAGAAAGGAAAAAGAAGACCTCATACCATACGCACTTGAAAAACTTAAAGCAAAGGGCGACGAGCGTATAGTTATGATAGGGGATACTAAATTTGACTGTAAGGGTGCTATGCATTGCTCGGTTGACTTTATCGGAGTTACATATGGATACGGAACGATTGAGGATATGAAGAACGCCGGAGGAAAGGTATTTGCCGATTCTTCACAGAAACTCCATGATTTATTGATTTAATTAAAGAGCATACTTTATGCTTTTTATTCATATATTTAGGACATGTTATGTATAAGAG
Organism: Ruminococcus sp.; assembly: GCA_017502425.1. Classification (GTDB taxonomy): domain Bacteria; phylum Bacillota; class Clostridia; order Oscillospirales; family Acutalibacteraceae; genus Ruminococcoides. The sequence goes on from JAFVVB010000152.1 coordinate 2,259, forward strand.
GTGCTAAAATGTTTGCAGTAACGGTTAATGCTAATATCAAGGAAAAGAGAACTAAAGTTTTAGGAATTGCTATCGTAGCAATATTAGTGTTATTTGTGGCTTTTCTGTTTTTATCAATGAGAGTAGGTACTCCACCTGAAAGCGTAGAGATTGACGGACACGGAGAAATCAATACTGTGGTGGAAAGCGATGAAGAGGCTAAAGAGTTTGCAAAGCAGTTTTCATATGAAATCGGAGATCTTTACAGCCTTCAGGAGATGTATGTGCCGATTGAATTCAACGACAAGTACATAGGTTATAATGAACTCCAGAAAGAGCAGGGCTTTGATTTAGAACCATATAAAGGTGAGAAGTGTAAACTATATATATATGAACTGGAAGGCTATGAACTCGATGGTTTGCCTGCATATATGTCGGTTATAGTATATAGAGAAAGGGTTATCGGAGGTCATGTTTCTTCCCTAAAAGATGGTGGAGAATATCATACCTTCTTTATAGATTAATAATGAAAGAACTTGAACGACTCGATAAAGTCATATCTACCCAGACCAGTTACAGCAGAAAAGATATTAAGCGTATGGTCAGAGCTGGTGACGTGTTATTGAATGGGAAAACGTGCAAGAGCTCTGATATAAAAATCAATCCCGAAAAAGACACAATAACCGTGATGGGAGAAGAAATAGGATACAAAAAGTATGTATACTATATGATGAATAAACCAAAGGGTGTGCTTTCTGCAAGCAATGATAAAAACGTAACCACCGTTGTGGATATACTTCCCGAGCATATGAAGAGAAAAAATCTGTTTCCTGCTGGAAGACTTGATAAAGATACCACCGGTTTGCTTATTATCACTGACGATGGGGATTTTGCCCACAGAATGCTAAGTCCTAATAAAAAAGTGTACAAGCACTACGTAGCGACACTTGATAAAGCGCTGACAAAAGAGGTTAAAGAGGAATTTGAGTCAGGCATCGTATTTGGTGACGGTACTGTGTGTCAGAAAGCGTATTTTGATAAAATCTCTGACAACGTAGCCCTTGTGAAAATATGTGAAGGTAAGTTCCATCAGGTCAAAAAGATGTTTTCGCACTGTGGCTATACCGTTTTAGAGCTTAAACGCATCCAAATCGGCGAGCTCAGACTCGATGAGGGACTTTCTCTTTCGCAGTCGCGTGAGATGACTAAGGAGGAAATGTGCTCCGTATTTGATAGCAAAATGACTAAAATGTGACACAGATTTTTTATTTATGGGTATATTACATAAAAATTCAGTCAAATATTTAGTAAAAAAATAAGTGGTAATATTACAATCTTTATGATACAATACTACTTGGATATATGTAGACGTGGCGTTGCCGCGCTAATATTGGAGGTTTTTACATGGCAAAAGTTTCATTACAACACATTTACAAAATTTATGATGGCGGTGTAACCGCAGTTACAGACTTCAACCTTGAAATCGAAGATAAGGAATTTATCATCCTTGTTGGTCCTTCAGGTTGTGGTAAGTCAACAACACTTAGAATGATCGCTGGTCTTGAAGACATCTCTAAGGGCGAACTGTACATCGGCGATATGCTCGCTAATGACGTTGCTCCTAAGGACAGAGACATCGCGATGGTATTCCAGAACTATGCGCTTTATCCACATATGACTGTATATGATAATATGGCGTTTGGTCTTAAGCTCAGAAAGATGCCTAAGGACGAAATCAACAGAAGAGTTGAGGAAGCTGCTAGAATTCTCGGTATCGAAGAGTATCTCGACAGAAAACCAAAGGCTTTATCCGGTGGTCAGAGACAGCGTGTAGCGCTCGGTCGTGCTATCGTTCGTGATCCTAAGGTATTCTTACTTGACGAGCCACTCTCTAACCTTGACGCTAAGTTAAGAGCTAATATGAGAACTGAGATTTCTAAACTCTATCAGAGACTCGGTACTACATTTATTTACGTTACTCATGACCAGACTGAGGCTATGACTATGGGTACAAGAATCGTTGTTATGAAAGACGGTTTCATCCAGCAGGTTGACACTCCTCAGCATCTTTATGATATGCCTTGTAACGAGTTCGTTGCAGGATTTATCGGTTCACCACAGATGAACTTCGTAGACGCTACTTTAGTTAAAGAAGGCGCTAAGTTCGCACTTAAATTCGACGAGTATAAAATCGTTCTTCCTGATTCAAAGAACAAGAACGGTTGTCTCGAACCATATGCAGGCAAAGAAGTTAGATTCGGTGTACGTCCTGAGCACGTTCACGACGAGCCTGAGTTCCTCGCTAAGTGTGAGGGCGGTAACGGTCTCGTTAAAGCTAACGTTGACGTTACTGAGCTTATGGGCGCTGAGATTTACTTATATGTAAACATCGGTGGTATCCCTATCACAGCTAGAGTTGAGCCTACTTCTACTGCTAAGCCTGGCGATAACATCGAAATCGCTTTCGATCTCGAGAAACTTCATATTTTCGATAAGGAAACAGAGTGCACAATCACTAACTAAGTCGCTTTATAAGCCACTTTTTCACAAAGTTTCAAAATTGTAATTTTAACCGGTTTTTGAGACATATTTTTACTATGTGATTTTGTAAGTGTTTAAAAACCTTTGTTTATTTTGCCCTTTGCAAACGGAAAAACCCGATTGCAAAGGGCTTTTTTTGCGTTTTTGTGCAATATGCTAAGGCTTTTGTGCAAATTACCATTGTGAAATATTTATGAATAATTTGTACTATTTTTGTGTATAAATATCAGTTAAAACCCGGAATTTTTAAAAAAAGGTTGATTTTCGTGAGGTTTTTGTGTAAAATGTATACGATAACGTGGACTTTCTGTGTAAAGTCCCGAATCGTTCGGTAAATTGACTATTATTTTTTTCGGAGGCATATTATGTCTAACAGATTATTTCAAGGCGTAATCCATCAGATGAAGGATGCTATTGACAGAACCATCGGCGTTGTAGATGAAACTTCGGTTGTTATTGCTTGTTCTGAACTTGGTAGAATCGGCGAAGTAAACGAAAACATCAACTCCGAGACACTTTCTGCTACTGTACCATTTGTAATCAATGGACACACATTCAAATCTTTTGGCTCAAGTTCCAGAGCTGAATACGCAGTATTCGTACAGGGTAATGATGACGTTGCTCAGAAATACGCTCAGTTACTTGCTGTGTCACTTTCTTCTATCAAGCAGTACTACGATGAAAAGTACGATAGAAGCAACTTTATTAAAAATGTAATACTTGATAACATTTTGCCGGGCGATATTTATCTCAAGGCAAGAGAGTTGCGCTTTAACAGCGAAGTTACACGAGTATGTATGATTATCAAAATCACTTCTAAGACTGATATTTCCGCGTACGACATCGTGCAGAATCTCTTCCCTGATAAGTCTAAAGATTTCGTTATTAATATTAACGAAACCGATATCACACTCGTTAAGGAAATTAAGCCGGGTATTGAGAGCAAGGATTTAGAGAAGCTTGCGGGTTCTATCGTTGATACTCTCTCTACTGAGTTCTATACACACTGCGTTATCGGTATCGGTACTACCGTAGTGGGTATTAAGGACCTTGCGCGTTCTTTCAAAGAAGCTCAGGTTGCACTCGAGGTTGGTAAAGTATTTGATACAGAGCGTACTATCATCAGCTATGATAACTTAGGTATCGCTCGTCTTGTATATCAGCTTCCTACCACACTTTGCGACATGTTCTTAAAGGAAGTATTTAAACGTGGTTCTATCGAAAGTCTCGATCAGGAAACACTTTTCACTATTCAGAAGTTCTTTGAGAACAACCTTAACGTATCAGAAACTTCCAGAAAACTCTTCGTACACAGAAACACTCTCGTGTACAGATTAGAGAAAATCAAGAAGATAACAGGTCTTGACCTGCGCGAATTTGAGGACGCTATCGTGTTCAAGGTTGCATTAATGGTCAAAAAATACCTGACATCCAGCCCTACAAAGTTCTAATACACATATGTTCGGCCTGTGCATTGATTGCGGTATTTGCACTAGCGCATACCTAAATTCTAAGCGGTTATTTAAGGACGGTTAATATGATTGAATTTCGTAATGTATCTAAAGTATATTCTAACGGTACACACGCACTCGATAACGTAAACCTCACTGTTGATAAGGGTGAGTTTGTATTTATCGTTGGTGCTTCTGGTGCCGGTAAGAGTACGTTTTTGAAGCTTATCATGCACGAAGAATCCCCTACTAAGGGCGCTATCATCGTGAATGGTATGCACTTAGAAAAGTTAAAGAGAAGAAAGGTACCGTTTCTCAGACGTACCATGGGTATCGTGTTCCAGGATTTCCGACTCATCGGTAAAATGACTGTATACGATAACGTGGCGTTTGCGATGCGTTGTATCGGTAAGAAAACCAAAACTATCAAAAAGAGAGTTCCATATATTCTTGAACTCGTAGGATTAAAAGATAAAGCTCACAACAAACCTAGCGAATTATCCGGTGGTGAACAGCAGCGTGTAAGCTTAGCGAGAGCGCTCGTTAATAACCCTGAGATGATTATCGCCGATGAGCCTACGGGTAACATTGACCCTGAGATGTCATACGAGATCATTGAGCTCCTTTCCGAAATCAACAAGAGAGGTACTACTGTTCTTGTTGTTACACACGAACACGAGCTTGTAGAAAGTTTCGGCAAGCGCGTGGTTAGAATCGAAGGCGGCGCCGTTGTCAACGATACTAAGGATGACGACGTAATGGTTGCCATTTAAGCCGGAAAGGAACATCACAATGAATTTTAGTAGTATTGGCTATCTTATAAGAGAAGGCTTTAAGAATATCTGGTCAAACAGAATTATGAGCCTAGCGTCAATAGGCGTGCTTATTTCGTGTCTTGTTCTGACCGGTTCAGCTATCATGCTGTCGGTTAACGTATCTACAATCGTAGAGTCGGTTGGTGACTCAAACGTTACTACCGTTTATCTCGAAGATGATATTACCGAACTCGAGGCGGTATACGTAGGCAAGTCTATTGAGAAAGTAGATAATATAACACAGGCGTCTTTCTATCCGAAGGATGAAGCTATCTTAGCTTATAAAGACGTTTTAGGCGAAGAGGTTTTTGTTAATATGAGTGGCGACGATAACCCGTTACCACACGCATACCATGTTGTTATGGCAGACCTTTCGCAGTATGATAAAACTGTTGAGCAATTGCTCAAAGTCGAGGGTGTTAACTCTGTGTCATCACGAAGCGACGTTGCTGAGAAGTTGACAAGTTTAAATACTCTTGTTACAATGATGAGCTTCTGGATCATACTCGCGCTTGCGATTATCTCACTGTTCATCATTTCCAACACTATCCGTATGACTATGTTCTCTCACCGTTTTGAGATCAGTATCATGAAATCAGTCGGTGCGACTAACTCATTCGTAAGAACACCGTTCGTTATCGAGGGTGTTATCATCGGACTTGTGTCAGCGGGTGTGTCTATCGGAGCACTTGCACTGCTTTATGATGCGGTATTTAAAGCTGTACAGAACATTCTACCACTTGATTACGTACCGTTCTCAGACGTTATGTGGTTCATCATCATTGCCTTTACTGCGGCAGGCGTAATTGTTGGTGCACTTGGTAGTTTGCTTTCTATTCGTAAGTATCTGAAAAAAGAGGGTAACGAAATACTAGGTTGGTAATTATTTTCTTACATTTGGCGACCTATGCAAAATAAAATGCGTAGAAACTACGTGTTTTAGCGAACAAAGGCAAAACTAAAGCAAATACCACAGTTTTGCTATGTAAAGGAGAAAAAGTATAATGAAAAGAATACTATCATGTATTATTTGCCTGTGCATTATGTTAGGTTGTGTCCTGACAGTAACTGCTACCAGCATTGAAGAAATTAAACAGCAACAGCAGCAATTAGAACAGCAGAGCGCTGAATACGAGGCCGTGCTGAATCAGAAAAATGCCGAAGTGGCTGAACAGCAGGAATATGTTGATGCTATCGTCGGTAAAGTTGAGACTGTAACTAAAGAAATTCAGGTAAGCCATCAGAAAATCGATGCGCTTGATAAGGAAATCGACGATAAAACTGCTCAGATTAAGCAGAAGAACGATGAAATTGAAGAGAATATGGATATTCTCAGACAGAGAATCAAAACCATTTATCTCGCAGGTGAAGTTTCATCACTCGAAATCATTTTAGGTGCTAAAGACTTCTCTGATTTTCTCGATAAAGTTCAGCTTGTAAAGAGCGTTTCAGCTCATGATGAACAGCTTATCAATGACATTCAGGCTCAGCTTGAAGTTATAAGCAAAGAGAAAGAAGCTCTCGAATCAGATAAAAAGGAACTTCAGGAAGAAGAAAAGAACTTAAAAGAAAAGCAGGACGAGCTCAATGTTTTACTCGAAGAGAATAAAGAGACTCTTGCTACATTACAGGAAGAAAGTAACGAAGCGTTAGCTCAGCTTTCACTCACTGAAGCTCAGATCAGCGAACTTGATGAAGAACTTCAGGAATATTACAGAAAACAGCAGGAAGCTTTAAAACAGCAGCAGCAACAGCAACAGCAGAGCAGCTCAAATTCAAGCTCTTCAAGTAGCTCAGGCTCAGCACCTGCTCCTGTACGTCCTAACGTTGATCCACCTTCAGGTGGTGGCTATGTATGGCCATGTCCTGGACATTATAACCTCACATCATCTTTTGATGAGTGGCGTGGTTATGTGCACGGTGCGCTCGATATCGCTGATGGTGGTATCATGGGTGCTACTGTCGTTGCAGCATCAGGCGGTCAGGTTGTAGCTACTAACACAAGTTGCCCACATAACTGGGGTAAGAGTTACTCATGTGGCTGTGGCGGTGGTTACGGTAACTACGTTTGGATTAACCACGGTAATGGTAAAGAAACCGTTTACGCTCACTTGACTTCTGTCGCTGTATCAACCGGCCAGTCAGTTTCAGCCGGTCAGTACATAGGTACAGTAGGTTCTACCGGACATTCAACCGGCGCACACTTACACTACGAGACACGTTATAACGGTGTTAAGTATAACCCTATGACTGAATATTAATTAGTCTAATAACAGACAACCCCCTTGCATATACTGAAACATAGTTTATGCAGGGGGTATTTTTATGCTTACTACGCTGAGTGTAACAGCTTTTGAAAGCAAAAATCCGTTTACACATTTTTTGTATAAATTCAAGCGTGACAAAATAACAGTAAAAATGAGTGAATGCTACGGCTTACCCGTTAAAAATATTGAGTACATACGCTACTTAGATTCTATCAGATGGAGAAAACTCGATAAAGTAATAAAAGCCCAGCGCAACCACATTTTATGTGGTGAGAGCATATCTTTGCCGAAAGAAAGAGGATACAGAAGATTTCACACCGATGAATATAAACGCAGGTTGTGTATTAATACGTCAATAGGATTACTAAGTAATTCAAAGAGAAAAGACGTGAAGGTGGGTCTTATAGACAATCACGCCGAATATATGATGCTACCGAAATATCTGTTAAAGCACACAGATTCACTATGTGTTGTGACAAAGGAAACAGATATATATAAACAGGTGGCAGAAAACGTGCTTGAAGAGAGTGGTGCACCATTTAGTTACTATAAAACACAGAATGCTCTCAAAGGTTGTAAATTGATAATTGCGCCATTTAGTGACTATGATACGTGTATAACAGCTTTTGATACAGTGATTCTGGCAACAGAAAAGCCGAAAAATGATACAATAGCTACCGTGATATACGATTATTCGATTCCAAAAGACAAAAATATCGAAAAAGCGTGCCCGCAAACGCTTGATAGTACATACTTTGCTTCAGCATTATATACGATAGGGAAAGTGCATAGTCTTGGTACACTATTACCACGTTACAGCATATCTGAAAACAAAGTTCATACTATCTCATCACTTACTGAAATCATAGATAAAAACTTGACATAATGCCGAGAAATGCTATAATACTAACTATGCGCAGACCATCATTCCCTAAATGGTAAATGAAAGGACTAATATATTATGGCAAAACCGATTATGCTTACAGCTGACGGACTTAAACAGCTGGAAGAAGAACTCGATTTTTTAAAGGGCGAAAAACGTAAAGAAATCGCCGAAAAAATTAAGGTTGCACGTTCATACGGTGACCTTTCCGAGAACAGCGAGTATGACGATGCTAAAAACGAGCAGGCTATCTTAGAAGCTAGGATCGTTACCATCGAAGCTACTCTCAAAAATGCAGTTCTCATAGATGAAAGTGAAATCAATAACGAGCAGATTCACGTTGGCTCAAAAGTTAAAGTTGAAAACATCAAGATGGGCAGAGAGTTTGAATACAAAATCGTTGGTTCAAACGAGTCTAATCCTAGAGAAGGTAGAATTTCCGACGAGTCACCTATCGGTATCGGTTTACTCGGCAAGAAGGTTGGCGATGTAGTAGAGGTTGAAGCTCCGTCAGGTATTATCGCACTCAAGGTGCTTGAGATTTCAAAATAAGATTTTTTGGGCGACTCTCACTGGTCGCCCATTTTTAGGTTTATTGAAAGAGGGATTTTTATGGCAGAAAATCAGAACAAGAATCAGAATCAGGAAAATTTATCTGAGATTTTACAGATCAGACGCGACAAGTTAGCGGCTTTGCAGGAAGCAGGACAGGATCCGTTTTTAGTTACTACTTCTGACAGAGATATCATGTCAAATGAGGTTATCGAGAAATTCGAGGAGCTCGAGGGCAAGGATGTATGTGTTGCAGGTCGTATTATGTCTAAACGCGGAAAAGGTAAGGTTATGTTCATGGATATCCACGACCGCGGTGGAAAAATCCAGATTTTTGCTAAATTTGATGACTTAGGTGAAGAAGTATACAAGGGACTCAAAAAGTGGGATATCGGCGACATCATGGAAGTCAAAGGCTATGTCTTCAAGACTCAGATGGGCGAAATCAGTATCCACGCTACTGCTGTAAAGCTTTTAAGCAAGTCACTGTTACCTTTACCTGAGAAATATCATGGTCTTACTAATACTGACCTTCGTTATCGTCAGCGTTATGTTGACCTTATTATGAACCCTGATGTAAAGAATACTTTCATCAAACGTAGCGCTATCATCAAGTCTATCAGAGAGTATCTTGATAATAACGGTTACATCGAGGTTGAAACACCTATCTTAAATACTATCCCTGGTGGTGCTTCTGCTCGTCCATTTACTACTCATCATAATACATTAAACCTTGATATGTATATGCGTATTGCTACTGAGCTTTATTTAAAGAGACTTATCGTAGGCGGTATGGAGAGAGTATATGAAATCGGTAGAAACTTCAGAAACGAAGGCATGGACGTTAAACATAATCCTGAGTTTACATGTATTGAGTTTTACGAAGCATATACTGACCTTTATGGTATGATGGACAGAACTGAACAGCTCATCAACAAGGCTTGTGTTGAAGTGAACGGTACTGATCAGATTGAGTATCAGGGCGATAAAATCAGCCTGGCTCTTCCATTCAAACGTGTAACTATGATTGACGCCGTAAAAGAGTACACAGGAATCGACTTCAACGAGTTCTACTGTGATACTGAAAAGGCTAAGGAAGTTGCTAAAGAACTTCATCTCGAAGTTAAGTCAACTGACACATGGGGTAATATCTTAAACTCAGCGTTCGAAGAGTATGTTGAGGATAAACTCATCGAGCCAACTTTCGTGTGTGACTATCCGGTTGAGGTATCTCCTCTTACTAAGCGTAAGCAGGATAAACCTGAGCTTGTTGAGCGTTTTGAGTTATTCTGTAAAATCGGTGAGCTTGCTAACGCGTACACAGAGCTCAACGACCCGATTGACCAGAAAAAGCGTTTTGAGCACCAGCTGATGCTCAGAGAAGCAGGCGATGACGAGGCTAACATGATGGACGATGACTTTGTTACATCTCTCGAGTACGGTATGCCACCAACAGGCGGTGTGGGTATCGGTATCGACAGACTCGTAATGCTCCTTACTGATTCAGCGTCTATCCGTGACGTTATCCTCTTCCCAACAATGAAACCAATTGAGAAGTAATTAACTCAAAATATCGCATAATTGTTCTATTTAATTAATACTTAAGGGCTGTCTCACTAATAAAAGTGAGGCAGCCCCCTTTTTTATATTAAATAGTTTATATAAAAACTATGCTATCTGCGTGATTATTAGGTGTGCAGAAACTGGACGTGTTCCTCCTGCAAGTGGTGTAATGGTAAGTGCAGTTGAATAGGCTAGAAGAAACTTTATCTGGCTTTGTGCAGTCGTCTAAGGTTTTGGGGATTTCCTTTTTAAAATTAGCTTTGAAAATTCTCTTGATATAAGCTTTGATTTCCATAGTGCCACTCTTTTTTGATACTCAATATATAAAAATACTAACATATTGGACGGATTATTTCAATAATAGCAGGTAAGCCGAATAGCGTTTAGGAATAATTATCTCATTTTATGCTTTTGTAACCGTCTATATGAGTGATATGATTTGTGTTGCCTGTGAACGACAACAACCGACAAATGCTTTTAGTTGTTGTTGTGAGAAATTACGAGAAAAGACATGCTGTTTGTCTTCTGTTATGTTGACTTTGCTGGGATAAATAGATATAATATATAAAATAGGTTTATTGTATATTTTTATATATTACACACATTTTTTATCAATGGAAGCTAAATAATACGCGTGCCGAGTAATGCTTATAGTGATAAATATATTGGCAATAGTACGTTGTATTTGTGTCAGAATCACTCTAAGAATTTTACGAATGGTTTTGGTAAATCTTAATCAACTAATGTGATAACTGATAATGAAAGGATTTAGTGTGATGGGGAAATTATACATGAAGTTTCTAAGACTTTTAAGGGTGATTGGTAGTCTTCTTAAAATAAGCAAAGAGCGACTTAAAGGCTCAAGTATTAAAGTTTCCGGCATGAAAATATTTTTATCCAATCGTACAGAATTATCAGTTCGTGGTAATGGTGTAATAGAACTGGGTAATAGCGTTTTGACACAAAGAGGGGTATTGCTGGGCGTCAGAGAAGGCGCGACTTTGCATATAGGAAACAACGTTGGTATAAATCGCAATACAAATATTGTAGCAAGAGAAAAGATCTTTATCGGAAACGATGTAATTATTGCACCAGGTGTCTGTATTTATGATCATGATCATAGTTTTGAAGATCCCGATCAGTATGTTACAGCTCCGATAGTTATTAAAGACGGTACGTGGATCGCTTCAAATTCTGTAATTCTTAAGGGTGTAACAATTGGTAAAAACTGTACTATTGCAGCAGGTAGCGTGGTCACTCGTGATGTTCCCGATAATTCAATTTTCTATCAGAAACGCGAGAGTACTATTGTTAGAAGAAAAGATGTATGTGGTTGATATATCATTTTTGATTTTTGTATCGTTTAATTTTGGGGGACATAAATGGTTCAGAATGTTAATATTGCAATTGTAACAATTGCATATAATCGACCGGACAGTCTGTCTAGGTTACTTGATTCCTTAAATAGAGTTGATTATGAAGGTCACGATGTGACATTAATTATCAGCATTGATTATAGTGGTGATGATAGTGTATATAGGCTCGCGCATTCTTTTGAATGGAAATTCGGTGAAAAGAAAGTTATACAGCATACTGTCAATCTAGGTCTTAAAAAACACGTGCTTACATGTGGGGATATGGTTAAAGATTATGATGCTGTTATAGTTCTTGAAGATGACTTGATAGTATCTCCTGCGATGTATTCATACACAATCAGAGCGGTAGAAAAGTATAAAAACGATGATAATATTGCTGCTATTGCTTTGTATTCAAAAGGTTTTAGTGAGACAGCGTGGAAACCATTTGTGCCTGCTGTTTCATGTTACGATACATATTTTGTTCAGACAGCGGAATCGTGGGGACAGGTGTGGATGCGCGATTCATGGAAGGATTTCAGAACATGGTATGATAACAATAGCACTCCATTTTCAAAAGCCAGCGGAGTGCCAAATGATGTTTGTGACTGGGACAGTAAATCGTGGAAAAAATACCACATAAAATATTGCGTTGATAATAATAAATACACAGTATATCCTTATTGGTCTTTAACAACTTGTATGGGCGAAGAAGGAGAACATGTAAAGAAAAATAATAACAGATTTCAGGTCCCTTTTGTTGAAACAAAAAGCAAAGAGTATCGTTTTGCTGATTTTGTCGATGAGAGCTCAGTAAAATATGATGTGTATCTTGAAAGAGTAAGCGAAAACCTCTCTGGTATATGTATGGATTTATATGGACAGAAGACTGATTTTGGTTCTTGTAAATATGTAATTACACCGAGAGTCATTAACTATAAAGTTGTTGATACTTATGGTTTAGCTTTGCGCCCTCATGAGGAAAATATTCTATTGAATGTGCGAGGAGACTATTTTGTTAAGTACGATCTAAGCTCTCCTTTGAAGAATATACCTGTATTTAAAGCGGAAAAACAGATAGATTACTATAACTATATAGATTTTGAATATGCTACAAACCAAATGAGAACAAAAGATTTGTTCTCCCATATGTGGCGTCTTGTTTTTTACAGAATAAAGAAACTGTTCCGCAAAAAATAACTTTGAATTGAGGAAGTAAATATGTTGTTCAGTGTTCTCATTCCACTATACAATGCCGAAAAATATATCGGTGCGTGCATAGATTCTGTGCTCAATCAGACTTGTGATGATTATGAGATCGTTATTGTTGATGATGGATCTACGGATAATAGCGCAGTTATTGTTGACGAATATCAGAAAAAATACTCTGATTTCATCAAAGTACTACATAAGGATAATATCGGAGTCTTACTTACGCGTAGAAGACTTTTGCAGGAAGCAAAAGGCGAATATGTTGTATGGATTGATTCTGACGATTTGATTAAGCCTGAGTTGTTGTCTGACTTACGTGATGAGATTAATAAGAATAATCCTGATATTATCGTATTTAACTATGAAGAACTCAGTAGTCCCGAGCAAAAATCCCGTTCATTAGATGCAGAAGATAAATGCATTTTTGAAGGCAAAAATAAGAGAATAATATACACAAAATTGTTATTAGGACAAGGAATGAACGAGTTAGTAACAAAATGTGTAAGAAGAGAATTAATTGATATTGACGAAGATTATTCTCAGTATAAACACGTAAAGATGGGCGACGATTTGTTTTGTTTGATACCGATTTTTGATGCAGCAAAAAGAATAGAGTATTTAGATAGATCGTATTATAAATATCGTGTAGTTTCGACAAGTATTACACATACCCAGGATTATCTTAGGTACTATTCTTATCGTACAATATTTGAAAGAGAGATACTGTATGTAGATAGATGGGGTTTTTCATCTGAAGAGATATCCAGACTAAAAGATAAATTCGCTAATAATGCTATTGATAATCTTGTGTTGTGTGCAAAAACTCCCGATGTGAGTAAAGATGAGTTTTTGGCGTTTGCTAAAGATATTGCGAGAATTGAAAGAGAAACACCGATTTATTCAGACAGCGAGAGAACCCTTTTTAGTAAACCATACCAATACTTTTATAAACTTTTTATCAAGAAGAGCTACTCCAAGCTTTATCGTAGCATCAAGATGATAGTTAGAATAAGTAGAATAAAGAACTTAGTTAGGAGATAATATGCCGGCTGTTTCAGTAATTGTTCCTATTTATAATGGCGAGAAATATATACACAGGTGTGTGGATTCTGTTTTGTCCCAGACATTTGACGATTTTGAATTGATACTTGTTGATGATGGATCTACGGATAGCTGTGGAAGAATTTGCGATGAGTATGCAAAAAAAGACAGCCGAGTAGTAGTATTGCATAGTGTTAACCAAGGCGTATCGCTAGCAAGAAATTTGGGGCTATCTGTGGCACGCGGAGAATATGTAGCCTTTTGCGATGGTGATGATTTCTATAAAGAGTGTATGATTGAACACACATATAGAACAGCTGTTGATACAGGCGCTGAAGTTGTCAGTTACAAGTTGCAGAGAATATCTGACTATAACATTTCGGATAACCACAATGATCCGATAGAGATAATTGATCTAGATGGTGATAATCGTTTTGATTTTCTATATAAGGTAGTAACTTGGCAGACTAAAGGTTGGCAAGCTTGCCGTTCTATTTTTAAACGGAAGTATATAGAAGATAAAAGAATTCTTTTTTGTGGTACCTGCGGCAATTTTGCAGAAGATCTGGGCTTTACGTTAGAATATTTATTGTACACAAACCGTATAGTTTTTCTGGATGAATATCTGTATTGTTATTATGATGTACGTCAGGATTCTATGATGAATAAAAGCAAACGAGTGTATAAAATAAATGAAGTTAACGAGCTTTCTTATTATTTGAAACCTATTATGAAAGAAGTATTGACTGAAGATCAGTTTTCACAGATCCATTATCATATTATCAATAATCAGGTTGCTGATATGTTTAGCTCAACAACAATCAGCGAATTGTCTGATTGGTGCAATAGATTGAAAACCGTCAATAAAATACGGTACTTTAAAGAGCATAACGCAATGTATTATGACGGAATAATTAAAACCCAACTGAAAAAGGCAAGACATTCAACGATGAGATATTATCTGTCAAAACGAATGATAATTACACGTTACCTTGGTACATTCAACAAGTTCAAATTGTATTCTGACATTATGATTAACAGATTGCTTTCCATAGTATACAGAAAAAATAACAAATAGGTGTGTAAATGACTAAAAAAACCATCAGAATCAACTACTCGGGTCTAAGCACAAGAGATGAGTTTGATCCCAATAATAATTTTATATTAAATTTATTAAAAAAACATTATAATGTTGAGATTTGTGACAATCCGGACTATGTGTTGTGTGGTGTTTTGTATGATCATGGATCTTTTGTATTAGGTCACTATAATGAATATATACTTGATTATCCACAGGTGCGTATTTTGATTAATGGCGAGAACTATGTTCCTGATTATAATCTTGTAGATTACTCTATTTGTCAGTATCCGATAAAATATCTTGATAGAAACTGTTATTTTCCGTGTGGAGTAGAAGCGTATACTCATGGCAGGACTTTTTATCGCGAGTTACAGGATAGAGATCGTAATTATCCGGACTCAATACTTGACGAGAAACCATATTTTGCGTCATTTATTGCGAGCCACGAGTCTGAATTTAATATACGTGGAGACTTTTTTAAGGCTTTAAACGCTAGAAAACGTGTGGAGTCTGTGGGATCATATCTTAATAATATGCCTAACGGAGAAGTGGTTAATTGGCTTGATGGATCTAAGGAAGCTTTTCTGAAAAAATGTAAGTTTTCTTTATGTTTTGAGAGCACAAAACACGAAGGGTTTATCACAGAAAAGATTATAGAAGCTTTCTATGCTGATGCTGTTCCTGTGTATTACGGAAGCTCAAATATTACGGATATATTCAATCCAAAGGCATTTATCAATGTTGGCGATTATGAGAGTTTTGATGCTGCAATAGACAGGATTCTGGAAATTGAAAGCAATGATGAAATGTATCTCGAAATGCTAAGGCAACCTATTTTCAATGAATCTAGATATCCTGATAAAAAGTATGCAGAAGTCGAAGAGTTTTTATGCCATATTTTTGATCAGCCGTTGGATAAGGCTTACCGTAGAGGAAGGCATCTGGCTGCTGAGTATCACGAGAAATTTTTGGCTGAATCGATGAGAAGAGAAAAGGAAGGTAAAATATGGCGACCTGACAATGAAGTTGTCAAAGATTATATAAGACATCTGCCAAATCATATTGGTATGAAGTTATTGGGCGAAAAGCGATATGATAATCTGAAAAAGATACTGAAAAAGTGATAAGTAGCTTTAAGGTTAATATGGATTTCGTCTTACAGAAAGGTATAAAAATGAGTCAAAAAACAATAAGGGTTAATTTCACGGGGCTTAGCATCAGAAATGAATTTAACCCCAATGACAACAGTATATTGGATATCCTAAAAAAGCATTACGATGTGCAGGTGTGTGATGATCCTGACTATGTATTTTGTGGAGTATTATATAAGGGATGTTTTAACCGAGGTTTATACGACCAATATATTCTATCGTATCCCAAAATCAGAATTATGTTTGATGGTGAAAATTTAGTACCTGATTACAATCTGGTGGATTATGCGGTATGTCAGTATCCTTTAGAATATTTTGATCGTAACCTTTATTTTCCTTGTGGTATCGAAGCTTTTGTTAATCGGAGAACATTCTTTAGAGAGCTTCAGGATAAAGATAGAAACTACTCTGACGATTTCTTGAGCACAAAGGAATACTTTGCTTGTCTTGTTGCAAGTCACGATTCAGAACACAATCTGCTCGGCGCTTTTTTCAAGGCACTTGACAAAAGAAAGAGAGTAGAATCCATCGGTTCGTATCTTAACAATATGCCAAACGGAAAAACAGTAGAACGGCTTGATGGCTCAAAGCTTGAGTTTCAGAAAAAATGCCGATTTTCTCTGTGTTTTGAAAGCACAAAGGAAGAAGGTTTTATCACAGAAAAGATAGTAGAAGCTTTTTATGCGGATACAATTCCGATTTATTACGGAAGCTCTAATATTAAGGAGATATTCAACCCAAAAGCATTTATTGATATCAGTGATTATCCGGATTTTGATACT
The DNA here is from genome assembly GCA_017502425.1 of Ruminococcus sp. Lineage (GTDB taxonomy): Bacteria > Bacillota > Clostridia > Oscillospirales > Acutalibacteraceae > Ruminococcoides. Next base: position 18,932 of record JAFVVB010000152.1, read on the forward strand.
GCTATTGATAGGATATTGGAGATCGAGAATAACGAAGATTTGTATTTAGAAATGATTCGTCAGCCTGTTTTTAACGATCCGGAATATCCGCAGAAACAATATGATGAGTTAGAAAAATTTTTATGTAATATCTTTGATCAGCCTTTAGATAAAGCTTACAGAAGATCGAGATGTGTTGCAGGCGAAAATCACGAAGTTTTTATGAAACGTGCGCTTGAGAGCGAACTTGGGATAAAGGTATGGAGGCCTAAAGAAATCGTATTCAAAGAGTACCTGCGTGATATCCCTAAACATATTTTAGAAAAATTTAAGAATTAACTGTTTACAATAAAGCTACAACTATGTAGAGACGCAGAAAAGCGTTAATAACTATTAAGAGGAATGATTTGATTATGAAAGAAACAATATCGCAGAATTCATTTACAACGCGAATCACAGCACATCATGGGTTGTTTGATTTGCACTTGAAAGAAACTCTTTCTTACCGTGATTTGATTTTTTTATTTGTAAAAAGAGACTTCGTATCCAAATATAAGCAAACGGTTCTTGGACCGGCGTGGGCGTTAATTCAGCCGTTACTCACAACGGTAGTTTATACACTCATTTTTAGTGGACTTGCTGGACTGACAACTGCAGATATTGAGGGTGACTATATTGTTCCACCATTCCTGTTTTATTTATCGGGTAGTATATGCTGGAGTTATTTTTCAGGTACACTGATAGCTACTTCTAATACGTTTCTTGCGAACAGTGCGGTTATGGGTAAGGTTTATTATCCTAGATTAGTTTCGCCTATATCTACTGCATTTTCACATCTTATTTCGTTTGGTATTCAGTTTTCGATGTTCGTGGTAGCATGGATAATTTTTGCGGTTATAGGTGGTACAAGTATCGTTATTACACCTTGGCTGTTGATGTTACCTTTGATTATTATACAACTTATGATTCTTTCTACCGGCCTTGGTATTATCATTTCTTCTGTTACAACGAAGTATAGAGATTTACAAATGCTTGTGTCTTTTGGATTGCAGTTGTGGCAGTATGCAACTCCTATCGCTTATGGTCTTACTCTTGTATCGTCATCAGAGAGTTTTAGCAAGTATTTGTTCTTGTATCAGTTAAATCCGATGACCCCACTTGTTACTACTTTCCGTTATGCTGTGTTCGGATTTGGATATTTTGATCTTACATATTATTTGATCAGTTGGGGTGTCACAATTGCGTTTTTTGTTATAGGACTTATTTTGTTCAGTAAAATTGAACGTACATTTATGGATACAATTTAAGGTGGTTTACTATGGATGATTTAATGATAAAAGTTGAAAATGTATCTAAAGAATACAGGCTTGGTCAGATAGGTGGCACAACTCTCAGAGAAGAGATGCAAAGAAAAATAGCGAAGGTATTGAAAAAAGAAGATCCCACCAAGAAAATCGGTGAGAAGGATTATAGTGATGGCGAAACATTTATGGCGCTTGATGGCGTCAGTTTTGAGGTAAAAAAAGGAGAGCGTCTCGCTATTATTGGTCATAATGGCGCGGGTAAATCTACTTTACTTAAACTTTTGTCACGAGTAACGGCACCTTCAACAGGTGGGATCGGTCTCAATGGTCGAATTGCATCCATGCTTGAGGTCGGTACGGGTTTTCATCCTGAACTGACTGGTCGAGAAAACGTGTATATGAATGGCGCTATTCTTGGTATGACAAAAAAAGAAATCGACAAGAAGATTGACGATATTATCGAGTTTTCTGAAGTCAGACAGTTTATTGATACACCTGTAAAAAGATATTCTTCAGGTATGTTTGTAAAACTTGCTTTTTCTGTTGCTGCACATCTTGATGCTGAGATTATGCTGATGGATGAAGTTTTGGCAGTTGGTGACATGGCTTTTCAGACTAAGTGTCTCAATAAAATGAGCGATCTTGCAAAAAACGAAGGAAAGACAATTCTTTATGTCAGCCATAATATGAACACGGTAAGAAAGTTATGTAATCGTGCTATGGTTCTTGAACATGGACGAGTAGCGTTTAATGGTTCAGTTGAAGAAGGAATAGCACGTTATCTAAAGGATGACGAAAATGCTAGTTTACATTTTGATTTAGATAAAGCAAAAAGACCGTATGGAGGTATTGGAGATGAATTCAGGGCCTTATCTTTGGACTTTTTGGATGATAGAACACGTTTTAAATATGACGAATCTATTGAAGCTAAATTTAAATTCAGAGCTGAGCGTGCATACAAGGCGGTTAGATTAAGAGCCGAGGCGTATTATTTTGATGGTACAGAAATAGGTAATTACGAATCTGATTCGTTTGAGGTTAAAGCTGAGGGCGAACATACTATCAACCTTAGCTTTAAGCCGGATGTTTTACCAATAGGTCAGTATTATTTGATTTTGAATATTTATGAAGTTGATTTGACTAATAATCATCAAACCTTGGATCAGCCATCACAGCGAATACCTTTTGAGATATATGAAGATGATCCAACTGGTATCAGATGGAATCATGAATATATGGGTCATGTAAGAATGGGAAAAATCAAATTAAAAGACAACTAATTATAGTAAGAGATATTTAATTGATGCAAGATATTATAGTCTTGATATCAATACGATATGGGCAACTGTTACGATTCAGGGAGACTTGAAATATATGAAGAAAAAAATTAGAATAAATTTTACAGGTCTTAGTATAAGAAGTGAATTTGATCCTTTCGATAATCCTATTCTGGATATTCTAAAAAAATATTACGATGTTGAAGTGTGTGATGATCCGGACTTTATTATTTGTGGTGTTTTATATCCGGGAGGCTATTGGTCTAATGGTGTTTATAATAAGTATGTATTAGACTATCCATGTGTCCGCGTTATGATCGAGGGTGAGAATTTTGTTCCGGATTACAATTTGGTGGATTATTCTATCAGTCCATATCCTATCAAATATTTTGATAGAAACTTTTATTTACCTTGTGGTGTAGAGGCATTGACCACAGGTATTAGTTATTTGCCTGAATTGCAGAATAAGGACAGGAATTATTCTGATTCATTTTTAAATGATAAGAAATACTTTGCTTCGTTTATTGAGAGTCATGATTCTGAACAAAATGAAAGAAGTACTTTCTTTAATAAGCTTAATTCCAGAAAACGAGTTGAATCTGCAGGTAGTTATCTTAATAACATGGAGAACAACTTCAAGGTTAACTGGATAGATGGCTCAAAAGTTGAATTTCAAAGAAAATGCAAGTTTTCAATATGTATTGAACCATTAAAGCATGATGGGTGGATCGCTGAGAGAGTAGTTGATGGTTTTTTCACGGATACTATTCCTATTTATTACGGAACCGATGCGGCAGACCGCATAAATAAAAACCGTATTGCAGAATATTATCGATTGCTATATGTCGCGATGACACGCGCACG
>JAFVVB010000153.1 GCA_017502425.1 Ruminococcus sp.
ACACAGATAAGGCAGTTCATCTGTCCGCTACCACCACACGTACCACATAGCATTACAGTGCCTGCGATATCCTGATAACCGGTAGCATTGCACCATGTACAAGCATTTTTTCCGGAACCATTACATGTGGAACATGTCTCGTAAAACTTAACGTCATCGTCTGCATCGTCGTCATCAGCGTTATCATTAATCATATTATCCTGATAGACTAATTCTGAGGCTTTATCAGAATCACTATCAGATTCTCCGAAACATCCGCTGAATATCACGGTAGTCAGTATCGCCAAAAATACACAAAGTATCTTTTTCATATAATACCCCTCACAATCTATCGTATGATTTAAAGAAATCACTCACCGTAATCGTATGTTTCATAAAGATACTTACCACCTGACTGAGTAGTCAGATAGTAACCTTTTCCGTGAGCAACTCCTGTAATATCAGTACTCTGGACGCCTGAGCCGTTATTGAATACAACAGACGCTCCTGCAGGAAGAGTGATTTTATAGATAGGCTGATTATTTGAATTATTTCTTACAAAGGTCATTTTCTCGCCAGGCCAGCTATTATTTGAGCTACCTAGCCAGTAATAGCAGTTAACAGTAGACCAACCTAACGTATCAGTAAAGTAGATAGTGATGTCTTCGAGTATCTCATCACCCATCTCATCTTCTTTAGTAGTGCTGTACCACATCTGTTTGAATGTAGTCTCCACTACTCCCCACGCACCTTCAGCATCAAGTGCTTCAGGATAGTAAAGCTTACCTGAACATCCATCAAGCGCGATGTCGGCGGTCTTATTATTGCCGTCGCTACTAAATACGATAGTGTCAAACTTAGAGTAGTTGAGAGTTACAGCATAGATATTCTGACCGTAAGAGTTAGTGCGGATATATGAACCTATCTGACCCGGCCAGTCTTCTACCTGAGCATCAGTAGCTTTATTGAAATAGTACGCTCTTACATTACCGTAGCCGTTAACATCAGTATAGTAAACTGTCTGCTGATGAACTTTAGCTCTTATTGCATCGAATGCATCCATAGCCTCGGTAATCTCAACCATAGCGTCTGCTGATAAAGCAGTAGTATCTGTGTCTTTGTATTTATATACTACCTTCTTTAATGCCTGATATTTATCATATGATGCGTACTGGAAGTAAGCGCTCAGATATTCAGTAGCTTTTGTGAAGAGCTCTTCGCTTGAAAGTGCATCGTCAGCTGAAGTAGTAGCTAAGTCTTTATCTGATTCAACAGGGAATTTATCGATAATATAAGCTGATTTCTGCTGGATTAGAGTTGCGTCTAAAACATTGACATTACCATCGCCGTCAACATCAGCACGTTTTTTCTGATCTTCGTCTAATGTTGTGAGCTGAGCACTTGCACGCTGGAGTAAAGTAGCATCAATTACAGCAACCTGACCATCACCATCGACATCACCGTAAAGAACAGGTTTTTCTGACGGGATAGTGGACTCTTCTGTTGACTGCTCAGTAGAAGCCTCTGTTGATTCTTCGGTTGATTCTTCTGTGGAAGGCGGTTCTGATTTCTCAGGATAGGTAACACCGAGTCTTGAACTGCTGATACCAAATGAGAATACGTAATCTCCTGCTTCTTTAGTAGTAATCTTAGCATTACCGCTGACAGATTTTGAGAATACGAGGTCACCGGTTGAATCTGTGATTGTTGTCGCACAGCTGGTCCATGTACCCTCTCTTATTACCTTGAATTCATATGTAGTGTTAGCTGCGAGATTAACAGTACAGTAAGCTGTGTCATCACCCTCAGCTTTGAGCTTGAATTCGTCGGACACTGTGCTCCAGCTATTGAATGAACCTACCAGATAACGGTCGGTTGAAAGTGAATCAAGAGCAGGAACATCATCAAGTGACTCGTACCATTCACCCGATTTAATATCATAATACTGATTAGCCTGAGCTGTAAGGTCAGATGTCTGGGAGCCTTTATCGTTATTATTGAAAATAACACCATCATAAGCCGACTCGATAGTCGCTTTATATACGTCAAAACCGTTAACGGTTTCGCCTGTCTTAGTCATTGGATAACCAGGCCATGTAGTGCCTGTGCTGCCTGTTGGCCATGCGTGAACATAAACCTCAGCCCAGTTAGCGGAATTGATGCAATATACATCTTTACCATCTTCAATATCAGGCTGTGTAGGAATAGGAGCAGTAGGTCTAGGCTGAGTCTCCTCAGTAGGTCTTGTTTCAGGCTCACCCTCTTCAATGAGATATGTATATCTTGGGTAAACCTTGTTGTAGTGTAGGTTAGTTCCGTATAAAACGGTAGCATCTTCATAAACATCTACGAAGTAACCCTGAGTAGTATCGTCATAGAATGTATAGTCAGTGCTTGAGCCTAAGATTTTATATCCGTTTTCGTCTTTTACGTAACTTGTGGTGTTACATGCCGATGGAATATGAACCATATGACATGATTCACCGTTTTCGCTTGAATAGTTCTGGTCTTCAGTAAAGTCAATGTGAGTATGACCTGAGTACCAGATAATTTCCTTGTTCTCTTCTATAATTTTCTTGAATCTCTGGTTGTTAGGGAACTGCTCTCCTGTTTCAGCGTGAGCCATTCTGATACCGCCCTGATAACCAGGGTCATATGTATCATCACCGGCACCGTAGCCCTGTAAAAGTGCGTGCTGAATCAGGAAGATTTTCTTGCCGTCGCCCTTATACTTTTTGAGAAGTCCTTCAAGCCAGTCAAGCTGTTCTTTTGAGAAGTTATCATTCTCGCCAGGATGAGCGTGAACTTCACTCATAAAAATGAAGTGGTCACCAGTGTTAGGTTCTGTCACTTCGTAGTAGTCTTTTCCGTCTACGATGGACTGAGCATCCACATCAAGACCTGTACCGATAGCGTATTCTTCGTTACTGCAAGCAACGTCGCAGTTACTGTTATAACTGCCTCTAGGTTCGTGGTTTCCGTCTGCTTCGTAAATAGGGTTAACGTAGTCAGAGTCAGCGAGTACCTGCTGGTATGTTAACCATTCAAGTGTCGCACCGTATGCGTTAGTGACCTGGTCACCTGCTGAAATTATAAAATCAACATTTCTATCTACGCAGACATCGAGTGCCTGCTCCCAATGAGCAACAGAGTTAGTATAGTAACCTGCTTTAGTACCGTGCTGCATATCGATATGGATATCAGAGAAAGCAGCGTATCTGTACTGACGCTCGCTTTCTGAATCGAATAGTTTCTTTGAATCAGGAATATCATATGTAGCTAAAGCTGAGGATACAGAAGCTGCCGCACTTGTATTCACAGAAGCTACAAGTATCTTTTCTGCCTCAGCAGGAATAGCTACCTGTGCCGGAAATTTATAAGTTCCTGTTTCGCCTTTAGCCAAAGTAAATGAAGTGATTTCGAAATACTTTGAAAGTGCTTTGGTGTCATCTGCCCAATAAAGGTAGAATGTACCGTCTTTTGGGGCTGTGTAGGTAATAGTACCTTCAGCATATCCCGGATCCTGTGCATTAGTTCCTGTGAATTCGTAGGTAAGCTCATTTTCAGCAGCAAATACTGCAAATGGCATTGCACCTAAAATCATCAGTAACGCTAAAATAATAGATAATAGCTTCTTCATATTAACCTCCTTGATAGTCAATATAGATTGCATAGTAATTATACTACTTTATGTGATTCATATCAAGAATTTTTTAGCTAAAATCCACAAAGATGAGCAAAAAACAAAAGTACGGTTTCCCGTACTTTCAAATTTCATCTATTTATTTGAATTCACCGCATTAATAACGCGCTCTTTTAGGGTATCAAGGGGGGATTTTGCTACCATTTCTCCGCTACTGAGTTTTTTCATCGGGATATTAGACGCTCCAGGTAGGCACTGCATCTGAATAGTGATGCCTTCGTGCTGGACGAGCGCACAAAGCTGAGATATAGACTTGCACTCGTCTACCGCTTTGAGGAGTTCTTTTTTCGTTTTTTTCTTATAGCCAAGAATCTCCACAGCCTATCCCCTTTCAGCGTTTTAATACATTATACAAGCAAGTTTTATTATTTTCAAGCCAAAAGTAAACTTACTGTTAAATTTGTTTACTTTAGGACATATTTATGGTATTCTCATAGTCAAAGGGACGACCTTTTACTACTAAAAAACACAAAAAAGGAGCACTTTATGGCTATCTTTCATAACAAGGGACGATACAGCAAACCGCGATATGATAAAAAATCCTCACGCTCCGGACTTTTGATTATTATCTGTGCTGTTATCTGTGTCGTACTCATA
>JAFVVB010000154.1 GCA_017502425.1 Ruminococcus sp.
ACTAATTTATTATTTGAATCAGGTTTATCGATTTTTGTAGGAAAAACTTATTCTTCTTCTGAAAATCATGATGACGATTTTTATTCAATCGAAGAAATTGCATCTACAAATCCTGAAATTATAGATATGATTATTGAGAGACAATTAACACAACGTGTTGGATATATTGGCGATGCTGACTGTGATGGTGAAATAACCGTACTAGATGCTACTACTATTCAGCAATATTTAGCTAAGCATAATACTCTTAAAGTTGAGCTTGCATCTGACGTTGATGATAACGGCAGTGTGGATGTTATTGATGCAACAATTCTTCAGATGAATCTAGCAAGTATTGAGTAATTTTTATTCAAAATCATTTACTGTAACATAAACCCTTATACGTATTTAGAGTTTAATTATATATAATATAATCTAATGCATACAAAAAGCCAGCTTATACTTTAAGCTGGCTTTTTATTATATATGGTTATTATATATATTTACCCGTTGTGTGAGAAATACCCCAACCTCTGCCGTCGTTATACTCTTCTGATATAACGAGAATAATAGCATTCTCTGATACGGAAATCGAACCCGTACCGCTGTTTCCAAAAGAGTCTACGTAAGTAAAATCTGCATTGCCACGAACAACAACTCCGTCATAATCTGTGTTGAGTGTTACTGTAATATCACTGGTAGCAATTTGAGCCAAGTTACCTCTTGATGATGATACAGTGAAGTCAAGAGTGTTTCCGTCCTGATAATTTATTACTATCGAACAGCCTTGAGGGTTGTTTTCATTGTGCCATACGGTTCTGAGGTCAGGAAGAACATATTCACAATATGAGTTTTCGTCATATTCTTGAGGTTCTTCGATTGAGTTGTCAACCGGTGCATCAGTCAAAGTGCTATCATCAGATTCTTCAGTAATTTGTTTAGTATCTTCGGTTGGTTCTTCGGTCTCTGGTTGAACCTCGGTAGGGGACTGTGTTTCAATAATTTGCTCTTTGTCATCGATTAGCATAAATTTCATATCGTGTAAAATTTGATGTGAGTCATCGGTCACAAGCAGCACACTTGCTACATATTCGCCCTGTGTTAGTTCTTCATTTATCGGTGGTTCAAACTTTAATCTGAGTGTATTTTCGCATTTAACTTTTTCTCCGTCAAGGTTAAAATAATCATAGGTGTAATCATACTTTTCAGTTTCTCCGGTCTGTGTATTTTTTACTGTTATACTCATACCTGTGCCATCAAAATCCACCTGTTGTCTGAATGTATCATTGCCATTTTCGTCTTTGCCGAGATCTACTGTGTATACATCTTTGCTGATTGAGTATTCTGTCTTTTTTGGTGCGATGAATTCCACTACTTCATACACCTCGCTTGACTCGATTATGATATTATCAGCTTCTTTTGCTACTGTGGTAGTTACACCTACAACACTACCTACTGAAATAATTGAAATCAGAATATATATTAGTATATTTTTCATTTACTTCCTCCGAAATATTCGTTTTAATATTCATTCGATTTCGTGTTCTATATAAGCATACTTAAATCAGATAGTATTATAAATAGGTAGTATACCTGCACGAAACGGAGTTTTTTTAAATAAAAAGAGTGCTGTTGTATCTGCAACAACACTCTTTTTGTGTTATATTAGCATTTTATATGTGCTACTATTTATTATTCATCGTAAACTGATATATCGAAAATCTGCTGATTCTCAGGGAGGTTATCGAATCTATTTAATTCGTTAGGGTTAATGTTTTCGCTGTCAAAATAGTACACACCTGTTGCTGATGTAATGTTCCAATCAGTATTTGGATCAAACTCTTTTTTGATTTCAAGTTCAATTCTGTCTTCGTAAACGATGATAGTGCCTCTGCCGCCACTACCGAAAGAATCTGCATAGTTGAAGTAAGCTGTGCCGAAAGTTCCTTCATTATCAGCAAATGTTCTAAGTGTTAATACTAATCTTGATGTAGCTATCTTTGAGTAGTTTTCGTTGTGTGATTCGATAGTTAAGTAAAGTTTGTTGCCTTCCTGTTTTACTACCTGGATAGAACAGCCGTTGTCATCTACATGCTTCCATGTACCTGTAACGTCAGGTAATATAAGTGTATTTTCATTAGTCTGCTTTGGTGCAACTGAAGTCTCAGAAACTTCGATTTTTGCTGAGGTTGTGCTTGCTTTGCTAGTTTTGTTAGTAGCTGTTGATTTAGTTGTGTTTGCTGGTTTAGCGGTTGGAGCTGTTGAAGCTTCAGTTGCTTTAGTAGTAGCTTTAGTAGGCTCGATTTTTTTAGTAGCTTCAGTTGATGATGCTACAATAGATGTTGTAGTTGCATTAGTATCAGCGGTAGTCAGCTTTTTAGAAACAACAGCTGCTGCACCGACTAAACTTGTAACTGCTAATGTTGTGATCAGAATGAGTGATAATGTTTTTTTCATGATTTTTTCTCCTTTAATATATTAATATTATTCTTGGCTTTATGTGTCAGCACGAGTGAGTTCGTAACTTACAATTGAGATTATAGTATGAAAATCATAAAAAAACCGAAAAGAAGCACTAACGAGGAATAATTGTGCATAAAACGGAAAATAAGTCGATTTATGTATTTTTAGTGGTTAGTAGTATAAAAAAGAAAAGAGCCCGAATTAGCTCGGACTCTTTTATGAAATAATAGGGGGAATAATTATCGGAACTAGATACTTGCTAAAAAATCACTGTTATCAGTAACAGAGTATTTGTTGTCCATATCGGTTGGTTCTGGTTTATATATAGTTGTAAAAAAGTCTTTACATCTAGCAAGCACTTCTCGTGTTTCTCTCATAGTGTATCCAGAAGCCACGCCGTAAGCCTCAAGACCAAGTTTATTTGCTATATATACACTTCTGTATAAATGATATTCCTGTGTTACTATTACAACTTTCTTTGCATCAAAAACTTCTTTTGCTCTGTACATTGTCTCATATGTAGAAAAACCTGAGTGATCCATGAGGATATCATCAGCAGGTACACCCGCATTAACAGCGTACTGTTTCATAGCGCCTACTTCGTTGTATTTTTCTGAGCTGTGATCGCCACTCATAATGATTTTCGCAGCAACCCCAGCCTTATAAAGTTCAACAGCTTTGTTAAGTCTGTCTTTAAGCACATCGCATGGTGTGCCGTCGTCTGAAACAAGACATCCCAGCACGATTATGTAATCCACATCAGAAACATGAGCTGCTTCTTCGGTGTTAACAAAAGTATCGTTGCCAACACTTTTTACATAGGCATTTGTACTTATTGTAAAGCATCCGAATACTAAAGTGATGCATATGATTATCATTGATAATAATTTAATTGTTTTTTTCATAATTAAAATCCCTCTTTGTTTTATATTAACAAGTGGGATTATACCGAAAATAATCAATAAACTCGAAAAAATGTCTTATTTAGGGAGTGAATGTGCATAAAACGGAAAAAGCACTGTTACAATATAGCAACAGTGCTTAGTAATCAAAATACAAATAAGACGTCAAATGTGTTTTCGGTATGAACGATTTTCATCAGTACATCATTTCTGTTGCAAATTTCCTGCATTGAACTGATGCCTATACCATGATCACCCTCGCTTTTGAGTGTCAAAAATCTATCATTATCTTTCTTGATGACACCATCGTACGAGTTGCGTATCAGAAGCTGCATTCCTTCACCTTCGCCGTTTGATATAACCTGAATATACGGATTTTCTTCAACCTTCATGCAGGCAGTAATAGCGTTATCCAGCGCATTACCTAACAGCGTACATAAATCAACGTCAGAAATGTTCACAGGGTTGATTTTCTTGTATTCAAATCTAATATTGTTTTCCTTTGCAATTGATGCATAATGATACATAATTCCGTCAACAGCAGGGTTGCCAGTATAAGGGATACTGACGTCTAATTTGTTGTGGGATTGAAGTTCATTGCAATACTTTTTCAATCCGTCATAGTCATCGTTATCAAGATATTGGTGTATTGCAGTAATGCGGTGCTTGAAATCATGACGGATTCTGCGCGCGTCCTCTATACGGTTAGCAAGCTCAATATAGTGGTTTTGCTGTAAACTGAGTCCTTTTTCAAGTTCCATCTTTTCTTTGATTCTCAGACTATCGCTACCCATCGAATGGCACACAGCGACGATGACAATGTATTGAAGAAGTCTTGTGATTAACGTATATTTGCTGTTAATCAGGTTGTTGATAGGCAGAGCGAAAAAGCACGATAAAAACATAAATACAGAGACATACCATATACCATTCCAGTAATTCTTGGCCTGAAGTGAGAGGAAAGGTTTCACGGTGCTGACGATAAGTTTGCGGAAAAACCAGAAGAGAACCAGATGAGCCGCAAAACAATATGTGCTCACAATTAACAAAACGCTATCAACAGAAGAGACAAGCGTTGTATCAGGTGGTATTACGAATCGTCGTACAATATATGTAACAGCAGAGATAACTAGAAAATCCTGAAACATTATCAAGCCACACGTGAAAAGCTGTTCTTTAACGTGTTTTTTGATAACCAGTATGTTAATTACAGACGAAAGAATACCTATTAAGAAAATATCAAGTTTCAGCACACCGCTGCCGATGATTATGTTCGTCGTAACATAATTGAGTGCTAAACAATTAGTAAGCAGAACAACGCTGTGTATAAT
>JAFVVB010000155.1 GCA_017502425.1 Ruminococcus sp.
AACAGTAGAGATTTAAAAGAGATGCGAGAACAAACGAGGCGTGCCACTAAGCGCCGAGGTGCGCAGCCTTTGTGCTTCATTCGTAGGGGACGGCAACCGCGTCGTCACAAAACCTGTCGATTTCGATTATGCTATCCGCAAAATCTACATCTTTCGGCTTGCTCCTCCTATCCCCAAAATCTCAGATTTTGGGGTCCCCGAATTATTCCCGTTTGTAGGGCTTTTATAAAGATGTATCTTCTCTTAAGGAGAATAACAGGTTCATTTTTACGGACGGAGCAGAAAGGCTGATAAAAACAGCAGGGAGGGTTTTATGCCCTCCCTTTAAATGTTTAGTATGTGCAACACATTTCGGGAGTCCACAGAGGGACTTCCCTACGATTATGTGGGTGCTAACGCACGCGGGATGTCGAGGTCGCCATCCCCTACGGAAGACCTGAAAGGCAGATGAAAAATTACAGGGAGGGTTTTATGCCCTCCCTAAAAATGTCAATAGGTGCTACCCACCTGCGTGGACTCCCGCTTTTTTCGACACCAACACAATCTTAAAGATCAATATATCGGATACGTCAAATATAAGCGGTGTTTTTTGTGCACTTTTAATTCTTTCATTTAATTGACCTCATCTGTTTAAAGTGGTAAAATTTAGGTGTTATATACAAATATTGTACTATACAAAGGAGGATTTGTATGAAAATGCTAAAGAAACTGACAGCTATCGTTCTCAGTATGCTTATGATACTAAGTATTTTCCCTGCGTCACTGAGCGTAGGTGCTGCTGATACTGAGACAGCTGACACAGGTGCTACTTACTTTGAAAGTGAGCCTAACGATTCAAAAAGCACCGCTACTCCTATTACACTTAAAAACACCTACGTCGGTACTTTCTTTGACAGAGATGAAAACGACAACGACTACTTCAAAGTTGACCTTCAGGGTGGAAAAAGCTACAAATTCACTCTCGAGTGTCCTGACTCACTTTTAGATCAGGCGTGGTTTGATGTATTCACTCCGGACGGAGACAGAGTCGTATCGCTCTCTGATATATTCTTCAAAAATCCTACTATAAAAGAAGGTAACAGCCGTACGATTGTGCGTTCAATGGACGTATCCGGCACTTACTATATCAAGTGGTGGTATGCACTCGATGATAATTATGAAACTTTCTACGACGGCACTCAGGCTGATTATAGTATCACTATATCTGAATCCACATTAACTCAGCCTGATGAAGTTATTCCTAAACAGACCAAATTATACAGCGACCATATCGGTATTTCGTGGTATCCTTCTAATAACGCTCAAGGTTACTACGTCTACCGTGAGGATAGCAAATATGAGAACAGCGTACGCATAGCAACCTTAGATGCTGACACATGCTACTATAACGACTATAACGTAACTTTAGGTAGCAGTTACTACTACTACGTTGTAGCATTTAACGATTACGTACTCGGCGAATACAGCAACTCAATATATGTTAACTATACACTTCACTCCACCGTTCCTGATGCAGTAACCATGAATCAGATTGAATACACGGACTATGGTCCTCTACGTATCACATGGACTGAATCAGCTAAAGCTTCCGGATATTATGTATACAGAATGGGTTCAAACGAAAATGGCTACAAACTGGTAGACACTATCGACTACGCAACAGCTGATTCTTACTATGATAATGATGTACAAGAAGGTGTACGATACTCATACTACGTTATACCATACAATAACGTCGGCAACGGTCCTAAGAGTAATATGGTTTCTGCCACTTATGCGACTATACCGGATGCAGTAAAGCTCAACGACATTCAGGTAGTAAAAGGTAAACACCTCTCTCTTTCATGGTCAAAATCTCCTAATGCTGACGGATACAGAATTTATCGTATGGCAAAATACGAGGATATATATAAACTTATTCATACTATAAATAATCCTTCTACCCTCAGCTACAACGATGCTGATGTAAAGGACGGTTACAATTATTACTACAAAGTTGTTGCTTTCAACGTAGCAGGCGAGGCAGAATATAACTACGTTAAAAGTGCCGTATTCGAAGATTATTTTGATACTCCGAAAATCACCACTCTTACTAACACCTCAAACGGTATCAAAATCACATGGGATAAAGTATCACTTGCTGATTGCTACCGTGTATATGTAAAAACCTCATCAGGTTGGAAAGGTTTAGGAAACACCACCTCTACCTCATACACTCACACAGGTCTTACTTCAGGCACTAAATACACATACACAGTAAGATGTATGGCAGACGACGGAAAGACCGCAACCAGCGATTATGATAAAACCGGTACAACCCATCGTTTCTTAGCTACTCCTAAGGTGACAAAACTCGAAAACACCTCAAGCGGTGTGAAACTCACATGGGGCAAAGTAACAGGCGCTACTAAATACAGAGTATACGCTAAAGTGTCCACAGGCTGGAAAGGTATTGGCGATGTCACTACTACAACATTCACTCACAAAAAAGCTGAGTCAGGCAAAAACTACCTTTACACCGTAAAGGCTTTTGATGCTAACGATACTTGTAGCAGCTTTGTTTCAGCAGGTTTTTCTACCTTGTTCGTTGCTACTCCTAAAATCAGCTCCATCAATAACACAGGCTCAGGTCTTGTGCTTAAATGGAATAAGATAACAGGAGCAACAGGCTACTACGTATATCGCAAACCTAGCGGTGGCAGCTGGACTAAAATCGCAACATTCAAAACCAATTCCACCCTTACATACACCGATAAAAAAGGTAAAAACGGAACATCATACTATTACTGTGTAAAAGCGTACAAAGGCTCAACCACCTCCGCTTTATCAAACACTCCGCTGATAGTATATCTCACTAAACCGAAAATCGGTAAACTCACTTCCGTATCAAACGGTCTGAAACTCACATGGACTAAATCATCGTCAGTATCAGGATATAAAATTTATCGCAAAACTCTTCCTGACGGTGACTATAAATTAATCAAAACTGTCGGCGTAAATACTGTAAGCTACACCGACACAAGCGTAAAACAGGGCGTCAACTACCGCTACGCAATCAAAACTTACAAAGGCTCTTCGCTTAGTGGTTACTCAGACGTTGTAAATCTTAGCGGTGTGTCATGTTACACTAACATACCACTCGGTATCGGATTCAGCAAAACTATCACCGCAACAGGTCTTAAGAGTAAAGCTACATATGCAAGTAGCAATACTTCTATCTTCACCGTAAACTCAGCAGGTAAAATCACAGGCAAAAAAGCAGGTACTGCTAAACTTTACGTAAGAGGTAAAGGCTACTCAAAAACTGTCAACATCACAGTAGTCAAAGTCGGTGTTTCTATCACTACGTACAAGTCTACTATCGCAAAGGGTGGCTCATCTACATTCAAAGCTACCACTTCTCCGAGTGGACATAAAGTAACGTGGAAATCAAGCAACACCAAAGTCGCTACCGTAAACTCGGCAGGTAAGGTAACAGGTGTATCAGCAGGTACAGCTACTATCACCGCAACGTTCAAATACAGTGGTAAAACATTCACCGCTTCTAAGAAAGTGACAGTACAGGCTGCAAAACCATCATACACCGTTTCTTTCTCCAAAATCGCTACTTCCTTATTTGAGTTCAAGATAGTGAACAATGGTAGTAAAACTCTCAGAGTATACAGTGCAGACTCTTATCTCAATGGTGTGAGTATGCAGATTATCTCTGTGGATTCTAACGGTAATTACATATTCCCTAAGTATATGGATGTCAAACCTGGTTATTGGGCAAGATGCATCTTCACCTCAGCAAGCGGTAGAGATGTCAGCTTCTACAACGGCTCTGTATTCTCCTTCTATATGCTTTATGACGGAGTCAAATTCAAAGAAACACTTAAATAATCACACGTAAAAAGCCCGCTCTTAACTGAGCGGGCTATAAATTTACTTTCATTATTTTTTCTCTTTAGGAACAAGTGCAAGTACAGTGAACACAATCGCGCTAAACACCGCGAGTATCGGTTTATACGCACTGATAAGCGCACAGAAAATAATACCAATAATTCCTGCTGTCTTATTACCCTTTATACAGCATACCACAAGCGGTATAATACCTATAATGGCACCGATAATCATTCTACCTAAATAGTATCCTATATAATACATAGTGAGCATAGTATTTCCTCCAAAAACTTATTACATAAATATTATACCACACAGATAATTTTTCGCAAATAAAATCCCCACCCGAAATGAAG
>JAFVVB010000156.1 GCA_017502425.1 Ruminococcus sp.
GTATGACAAACCATTCTTTTTTATTCACCTGCAAAAATGAACAATATATTTTCCGTATCCCAGGCGAAGGAACAGATCAGCTAATCAATCGAGAACAGGAATTCGAAGTATATCAACAAATACATGATAAAAATATTTGTGATGAAATCATATATATCAACCCTAAGAATGGTTATAAAATCACTAAATTTATTAATCAAGCAAAAAATTGTGATCCAAACAATATAAACGAAGTAAAAAAATGTATGCACGCTCTTCGCGATTTTCACAATATGAACTTGTCTGTAAAACATAACTTTAATATTTTCGAACAAATAGCGTATTATGAAAAACTACGCAACAAAAATTCTGTTTATAGCGATTACGAAAACACTAAAGAAAAAATATATGAGCTAAAAAAACACATAGATAGTCAGGAGAAGGCTTCTTGTTTATGTCATATTGACTCTGTTTGTGATAACTTTATTTTTTCCAACGATAAAATATACCTTATCGATTGGGAATATGCCGGAATGCAAGATCCTCATGTAGATATTGCAATGTTTGCAATTTATGCATTATACGATAAGTCACAAATAGATCAACTTATTGATTTTTATTTTCAGAATAATTGTGATAAAAGCACTAGATTAAAGATATACTGCTACATTGCCTCTTGTGGTTTACTATGGAGTAATTGGTGTGAATATAAAGCTACCCTAGGTGAAACTTTTGGAGAGTATTCACTACGTCAATATAGATATGCAAAAGATTACTATCGATACTATAAGGAGGGAATTTCTGATGAATAATGTAGAACGTGCAATTATTTTAGCAGCTGGTAAAGGTAGCCGAATGAGACCATTAACTAATACCATCCCAAAGCCACTACTTAAAGTATTTGGACAACCTATCATTGAACACTCTATCGAACTACTGCTGCAAAAGGGGATTTCTGAAATATATGTTGTAGTAGGTTATCTTTCCGAGCAGTTCAACTACCTTATAGAAAAGTATAACATCACAATTATCAAGAATGATATGTATGATGTTTGTAACAACATCTCCTCTCTATATTTGGTCAGAGACAACCTAGAAAACGCTATTGTTATGGACGGAGATATATGGATATCAGATAGTGATGTTATACTCACATCCTTTGACTGCTCTGGATACACAAGCATCTGGACGGATTCATTTTCTAACGAATGGATTCAAATTACAGATATTGATGGATATGTCAAAAAATGTTTCCGTAATGGTTATGATAATGGATGGATTTTATACAGTATTTCTTATTGGTCTTCTTCCGATGCCAAACAACTAAAGGAAGATATAAAGAACGAATACATAACACATAAGCAAACAGATATTTTTTGGGATGATGTAGCAATGTTCTGTTACCCTGAAAAGTATCAACTAAAAATCAAGCCAGTTTCCAATGATGCAATTCGTGAATTTGATACTATCAACGAATTGGCGTCTTTTGATAAATCATATATGGAGGTTTTATTATGAAATCAAAAATGAAAAACATTGATTTTCCAATCATATTGTTTCCTGTTACTTGCGTTATTGCACTTTTTATTTTGTTTATACTTCAACCAAACCAATCCACAAATGTATTAAATACAATACGTGGTTTTTTAGGAAATCAATTGGGTTCATATTATTTGTTACTAGGTTTAGGTATTTTCATTCTTACTATTATTATCGCTTGCTCAAAGTACGGAAGAATACGACTTGGTTATACTGAAAGACCATTGTTCTCAAATTTTAGTTGGGGTGCAATGATTTTCACATCAACACTTGCTGCTGACATTCTTTTCTATTCTATGAGCGAATGGGCTATGTATGCAAATGAACAACACGTCCACGATTTAGGTTCAGTGCAAGATTGGGCTTCAACTTTTCCACTATTTCATTGGGGACCAATCGCCTGGGGTATATATATCATTTTAGCCGTAGCTTTTGGTTTTATGTTACATATTCGTGGAAGAAAAAAACAACGTTTTTCGGAAGCGTGCCGTCCTTTACTTGGCGACAAAGTTGATGGTATTCCAGGAAAAGTAATAGATATTACTTGTGTTATTGCTCTTTTGTGTGGTACTGCAACAACTTTTTCCGTAACCACTCCATTGTTATCTGCAGGCATTAGTCGTGTATTCGGATTACCTAATACGGTTGGTCTTGTTATTATGATTTTAGCATTAATAGCTGCCGTTTACACAATAACCGTACTGTTTGGAATCAAGGGTATTTCAAAGCTTGCATCTTTCTGTGTGTACTTATTCTTTGCACTACTTGCTTATGTGCTAGTTGCTGGCGGGCAATTTGTCTATATTGTTGAAACAGGTATATCAGGTATAGGTAATATGATTCAAAACTTTATTGGACTCTCAACATATACTGATCCATTACGTACCAATAGTTTTCCACAAAACTGGACACTTTACTACTGGGCATATTGGATGGCTTGGTGTGTTGCAACGCCATTTTTCATAGCTACAATCTCTAAAGGTCGTACTATAAGAAACATCATAATTGGATGTTATACTTGTGGCCTTAGCGGAACATTTATGTCATTTATAGTCTTAGGCGGATATGGTCTTGGACAGCAAATGAAAAATGGTAACGGTTTAGCTGATGTTATCTACAACCTTGATTTCAGTATTAACTATGAAGAAATACTTAACGTATTTAATCCATTACCTTTACCTGAAATTGTAATTATTGTACTAGTTATTTCCATGATTTTATTCTATGCTACTACTTTTGACACATTAACAATGGTAGTATCTAACTATTCCTATAAAAACTTAAAATCAGAAGAAGAAGCAAGCAAACTCATGAGAACATTTTGGTCGATTATTTTCATCCTTTTCCCTATTGCACTTGTTTTCTCAGAAAACACCTTAGCTAGCCTACAATCTGTTTCGATTATCGCCGCATTTCCTATAGGAATAATAATAATCCTTGTTGTTTGTTCATTCTTTAAAGATGCAAACTTATATTTAAAGGAAATAGGCTACAAAGATTCTATAATCGAGTGTCCAATCGATAAAATGACCAACGATTAATCAAACAATTATTATCCAAAAGTATAAATCTCCTTGTCTTACAGATACTAACAGTACTCAAAAAGATAAGGAGATTTTAATATATGAAAGCAACAGGAATTGTAAGAAGAATTGACGACCTAGGTCGTGTTGTTATCCCAAAAGAAATCAGACGTACCTTGCGTATTCGTGAGGGCGACCCGCTTGAGATTTATACAGCCACTGACGGTGAAGTTATATTCAAAAAATACTCACCCGTCGGAGAGCTTTCCACATTCGCTGCTCAGTACGCGGACGTACTCTCACGGATCAGCTCAATGCCGACGCTTATCTGCGACCGCGACCACGTTATAGCGGCGGCTGGTGTATCAAAGCGTGAGTATTTAGAGCGCAGAGTCACTTCTGTACTTGAAAACTACATGGAAAACCGTCGTTCCTATACCGCCCACACAAACTGTGTCGATGAAGTTCAACCGGTCGAAGGTATGGACCACGTAGCATCAATCATCTATCCTATAATTGCATCAGGTGATGTCACAGGAGCTGTGATTATGCTAAAAGGCGATACTATCAAAATCCCGACCGACACCGAAATAAAGCTCGCTCAGTCAGCGGCGGCTTTTCTAGGAAAACAAATGGAAGAATAAACTCTTAGGTCAAACCTCTTTTGCGGTTTGACCTTTTGTTTTATACATAACGCAAAAAATGAGAAATTATGCCGAAAAACACTACAATTTGGCGTATTTTCAATTGACATTACGATATATAGTGTGATAACATTATTATATATTATCTTTAGGGGGAAATGTTATGGCAACATATCGTCACGCAAAAGGTCCGAATTTCGGCCAGATTGCTATCATCGCGCTAATCGTAGTGGTTGCGCTTTCTATAATCTCAGGTGCGGCTTTCGCTATACACCACTTCAGCTCAAGTAAAGAAAAGGTTGAAGAAACTAAGGCTACTCAAGCCACCACTCCTGCCACAGTAGACGAAGCTCCTACTGAGGCTCCTACCGAAGACCCTGAACTCGAGTATGAAAAGCTTGCTAAAGACTACTTAAGCAAAATGACTGAGGACGAGAAAATCTACCAGATGCTCATCGTTACTCCTAAGACTCTCACCGGTGTGTCAGGTGTTACCGAAGCAGGTCCTGTGACCCAGAGCGCTATCGAAACATATCCTGTCGGTGGTATACTTTACGACAGCGAAAATTTTGAGAATTCTACCCAGACTATCGAGCTCATCAAAAACTCACAGTCTTTTGCTAAAACACCTATGTTCATCGCAGTAAACGAAGAGGGTGGCGAAAACTCTCCTGTTTCTTCTACACTCACAGCTACTAAGTTAAACGCTATGTCTACTTACGCTAGTGAAGGCGAAGCAAAAGCTCAGGAAAACGCTGCTACTATCGCTAAAGATATCAAAGCTTACGGCTTTAATATGAACCTTTCACCTATCGCTAACATCACAGGTGACAATGCTTTTGGTGCTGACTCAGCTACCGCATCACCGCTCGTCGCAGCTGCTGTAAAAGGCTACGAGGAAAAGAAGGTCATTTCAACACTCAAATCTTTCCCTACTTTAGAAGATACTACTGACACAGCTGATAAGCTCAAAGCAGATACACTTCTTCCGTTCATGGCAGGTATTGACAGTAACGCCGGTTTTGTGATGTTATCTGACTGCAAAGCTACTGCTATTGATGCACAGTATCCTGCATACATGTCTCAAAACATCGTATCCGAGTTACTCATCAAAGACCTCAAATTCGACGGTGTTATCATGACTCCTGCTTTATCCGACAGCCTCACTACTTCAACTTACCAAGTAGCTGATATCGTTAAGAATTCTATCAACGCAGGTGTAAATGTTTTCCTTTCACCGTCTGACGCTAACGCTTACGCAGAAGCTATCAAAACCGCTGTGGCAAATAAAGAAATCACACAGCAACAGATTGATAACAGCGTTACTAAAATTTTAAAGCTTAAATTCAAATACGGTATTATTTCCAAGAGCAGCGAATCAACACCTATGCAGGCTGCTACCGAAGCTTCTACATACGCTACACAAACTTCCAGCGAAACTACCGCATTGATGCAGTAATACTAAAAAGAGCCGAATTAATCGGCTCTTTTTTTGAATAATTATTTTCAAATAGTTAATATTTTACATATGTATTATGGTACAATATCATAGGAAAATTATGGAAAGGAGCATAAAAGTTGCTTCAAATCAGAAATATATCTAAAAAATACGAGGTAGGCGGTATTATTACCAAAGCGCTTGATGAAGTTTCTCTTAGTTTAAGGGACAACGAATTCGTAGCTATTTTAGGTCCGTCTGGCTCAGGTAAAACCACCTTGCTTAACATTATCGGCGGACTCGACCGATATGACAGCGGCGACCTTATCATCGGTGATATTTCCACTAAAAAGTACAAAGACCGCGACTGGGATTCATACCGCAACCACACCATCGGTTTTGTATTCCAAAGCTACAACCTCATCGAACACCAATCAGTACTTTCAAACGTTGAGCTCGCGCTGACTATATCGGGTATATCTAAGAAAGAACGCAGAAATCGTGCTACTAAAGCCTTGATTGAAGTAGGGCTCAAAGACCACATTCATAAAAAGCCTAACCAGCTCTCAGGTGGTCAGATGCAACGTGTTGCTATCGCCAGAGCACTAGTTAATAACCCTGATATTCTGCTGGCTGACGAGCCTACCGGTGCTTTAGATTCCGAGACCTCAGTACAGGTTATGGAGCTTTTAAAAGAAGTTGCCAAGGACAGACTAGTGGTTATGGTCACTCATAACCCTGAACTCGCTAAAGAATATGCTACCAGAATTGTCACCTTAAAAGACGGTAAAATCACCTCAGACTCCGACGAATTCATCGTTGATAACAAAGATGAAAAAGCTCAACATAAAAATATGGGTAAATCGAAGATGTCGTATTTTACTGCTCTTAGTCTGAGTTTTAAAAACCTGATGACTAAAAAAGGCAGAACTATCCTCACGGCATTTGCTGGTTCTATCGGTATTATTGGTATAGCACTGATTTTATCTTTATCAAACGGTGTTGACCAGTATATAGAAGATATCCAGCGTGACACTATGGAAAGCTATCCTATCACCATCACCGACGAAGCTATCGATATGACCGCTTTCATGGATATGAGAGGTAAAACGATAGAGGCAGAAAATAACAAAGCCAGTTTCGACCAGACGGCAGTAAACGCAGGTTACGATGAGCTAAAACTCAGCGAATCCATCTTCTCTTCTGTCACAGAAAACGAC
>JAFVVB010000021.1 GCA_017502425.1 Ruminococcus sp.
CGCCGAAAGCCGTGAGAAAGCCAAAGCTATTATTATGGCAGGACAGGTGTACGTGAATAATCAGAAAGCCGATAAATGCGGTGTTTCATACGATGAAAATTTACCTCTTGAGGTTCGTGGCGATACTCAGAAATACGTCAGTCGAGGTGGATATAAGTTAGAGAAAGCTATGAATAGTTTTCCGATTACACTCGAAAATAAAGTGACTATGGATATAGGAGCTTCCACAGGCGGTTTTACTGATTGTATGCTTCACAATGGCGCAAAGAAAGTGTATTCAGTAGATGTCGGCTACGGTCAGCTTGCGTGGAAGCTGAGAAATGACGAAAGAGTAGTTAACCTCGAACGCACTAATATGAGATATGTTACTAAAGAGCAGGTTGAAACAGAAATAGATTTCTTTTCGGTCGATGTTTCATTTATATCATTGAAACTGATATTACCTGTTGCGCGTGAATTACTCAGCGTTAACGGTGAAGGTGTGTGCCTTATCAAACCTCAGTTTGAAGCAGGAAAAGAAAAAGTCGGTAAAAACGGTGTAGTCAGAGATAAAAATGTTCATATAGAAGTTGTTAAGACCATAGTTGAATTTTGCCTTAATAACGGATTCGATGTTTTAGGACTTGATTATTCTCCTATTAAAGGACCTCAGGGAAATATAGAATACCTGATATACATAAAAAAATCAGAAACACCTGAACTTAAAACCGAGATTACTGCCGAACAGGTGGTTGCTGATTCACACACTGAACTTGATAAATAAGGTGATGCTATGAAAATCGGATTGATTATTAATATCGATAAAGAAAAATCACTTTTATGTGCACGAAAAATTGCTCAGCTTTTTCTGAGTAATAATGCAGAAATCGCACTCAATAATTCTTTAAAAGAAAAAATAGAGTTTGATACTGATAAAAACATTTCGTATTTTGACAGCGATGAAAATGTCATCATGAACAGTGACGTTACTGTTACTGTTGGGGGAGATGGCACTATTATTCATAACGCTAAATTTGCGGCTGTGAATAAAAAACCACTTATCGGTGTTAATATGGGTCGTATCGGTTTTGTCGCTGGTATAGAGCAGGATGAGATTGAAGAACTTATAAAGCTTTTAGACGGTGATTACAGAATACAGCACAGAATGCTACTGAGTGTTAAACTCAGACACAACGGGGAAGAGAAAGAGTTTTTAGCAGTTAACGAGGCACTCGTGTCTAGAGATTTACTCAAATCCATCATCGATATAAATGTATCGCTCAATGACGAAAAAATCATTACGTACAGAGCTGATGGTATGATATTTGCTACCCCGACTGGTTCTACTGCGTATAGTTTTTCTTCCGGAGGACCGGTTATCGAGCCGGATATGGAGTGTATTTTGCTCACTCCTGTGTGTCCACACGCTTTGTCTTCGCGTCAGGTTGTTTTTAGAAACGATTCTAAACTCACCGTATCTGTTGACAACGCTGATACCAACCGGTGTTATCTTGTTATCGATGGTCAGAATAGCTTTGAACTTAACAAGGAAGACGAGGTTGTTATCACTAAATCTGATATGTATCTTGATCTTATTATTCTTAAAGAGAAAAATTTCTACACTCTACTTAACGAAAAGTTAAAGGAGAAACCCTAATGAAATCGAACAGACATTCAAAAATCATTGAACTTATCAATAGATTCCCGATTACTACTCAGGAAGCACTTCTTGAACACCTAAAAACCGAAGGTTTCGATGTAACTCAGTCTACTGTTTCCAGAGATATCAAAAAGCTCAGACTCAGTAAGTCACTCGACCAAAACGGCAATTATCGTTATCAGGCACCTCAAAAGCAGGAGCTTGGTACTAAAAATGGCTTTGCTACTTTAGTTAATAGCTCTGTTATCAGCGTTGATTATGCTATGAATATGGTTGTTGTGAAGACTTACGCAGGTATGGCGCAGGCTGTATGCGCTGCTTTTGATTCTATCGAAACTGAATCAGTTGTTGGTACGTTAGCTGGTGACGATACTATTTTTATCGTATGTAAGAATGAGGAGTCAGCAAGGTACTATAAAGAAGATTTTTTAGTACACATTAAATAAACCGAGGGTGTAGTATGTTATCTAATCTGTATATCGAAAATATCGCAGTTATTGAAAAAACGAATATAGATTTTACTGAAGGTTTTAATGTTCTGACTGGTGAAACAGGTGCCGGTAAAAGTATCGTTATAGATTCTATAAATGCAGTTTTAGGCCAGCGTACCACTAAGCAAATCATCAGAAATGGCAGTAACTCGGCTTTTGTCAGTGCCACTTTTACTGATATCTCTAAATTTGCTCAGAAAAAAGCCTTATCACTAGGATTTGAAGTAGAAGACGATATGGTTATTCTCCAGCGTGAGATGTCAGTTTCAGGTAAGAATAATTGCAGAGTCAACTCTCGTCCGACAACTGTTTCGGCACTCAAAGAGCTTTCAGCATATCTGGTTAATATCCATGGTCAGTCTGATAATGCTCAGTTGATGTCACCGTCATTGCACCTTCACTATATTGATTCGCTGGCTCAGATTTCTGAGAAAATCAAAGAGTACAGAAACATTTTTTCTGAGTATATTCACGTTAAAGAAGAACTCGAAAATTTGAGTGATGATGAAGCTAAACGGTTAGAGCGTATAGATTTACTCAGATACCAGATAGAAGAGCTTGAAAACGCTGATTTATCTATTGGTGAATCCGATCAGCTAAATGAAGAAAAAACTGTTTTAGCTAATTCTGAAAAAATTACCAAATCATTATTAAAAGCTAAATCGATTCTTGATGGAGACGATGACATCGACGGTGTTATCAATATGACTGATGATGCGAGTACTGCGTTGATGATGTCAGCCCGCTATAAAGAGAACTTAAGTGATTTGAGCGAGAGGTTGACTAATGCGCTATACGAACTCAAAGATATCTCTGATATGGTTTCAGAGAGCATTAGTGATTCTGAGGCTGATCCGTATAGATTAGAGCAAATAGAAGAACGACTTGATTTACTGTATAAATTATCACGTAAGTACGGCGAAAACGAAGAGCAGATGCTAAACTACCTTTATGCCGCCCAGAAGGAGCTCAAAGAGTTAGAAGATTTTGATGTTAATCAGGAAAAACTCAGACAGCGTTATTCTGAGCTTTACGCTGATGCTACCGATAAGGCTAAGGAAATCTCAGCTATCAGAAAAAAGGTTGCTGACAGATTTACTGAGCAGGTTCAAAGTGAAATGGCGTTTCTTGAAATGCCTAACGTCAGATTAGTAGTAGATTTTACTCAGACAGAGCTTACTAAAAGCGGTATGGATAAAGTCGAGTTTTTGATATCGGTAAACTTAGGCGAAGACCCTAAACCGGTTACTAAAATTGCATCAGGCGGTGAGCTTTCACGTATGATGCTTGCTATCAAAACCGTTCTTGCACGTTACGATATCGTTGAAACTATGATTTTTGACGAGATTGATACAGGTATATCAGGATCTGCGGCTCAGAAAGTCGGTATGAAATTAAAAGAAGTATCAAAGGATAGACAGGTGCTGTGTGTTACTCATCAGGCTCAGATAGCCGCACTTGCTGACAGTCATTTCCTTATAAATAAAGAATTTATTGATAATAAAACATATACCCATGTTGATGCTCTTGATATTGATGGTAGAGTCAGAGAACTCGCAAGAATTATCGATGGCGTTAATATTACTCAGACGGCGCTTGATCACGCGCGTAAACTGATTGAAAATAAATAAATTTTATCGGAGATTATTATGAAGAAATGGACAGTAGCAAAATTGAATAAAGACAGGGCTGTTGCCATTTCTGTAAAGCATGATCTGCCGATGCTGATATCCATGCTTTTAGATATCAGAGGTATAACAGCTGATGATGAAATAATCGAGTTTTTATATAATGACAGCAAGCTTTCAGATCCGTTTGAGGCAAAGGATATGGATATTGCTGTGGAACGAATAATAGAAGCTGTTGAGAGTTTTGAAAAGATTTGTGTTTACGGTGATTTTGATGCCGATGGTGTCACATCGACTGCACTTTTGTATTCTTATCTCAAAGCAGTAGGTGCTAATGTTATGTTCTACATACCTGCCCGCGAGGGAGAAGGTTACGGAATGAATAACGAAGCGATTAATCTTCTGTGCGAGCAGGGCGTAAAACTTATTATCACCGTTGATAACGGTATCGCGGCTGTTGAAGAAATAAAGTACGCTAAGAGTCTTGGTATTGATACGGTTGTTACTGACCACCATATGCCTAACGAAAC
The DNA here is from genome assembly GCA_017502425.1 of Ruminococcus sp. GTDB lineage: Bacteria > Bacillota > Clostridia > Oscillospirales > Acutalibacteraceae > Ruminococcoides. The sequence continues at coordinate 4,289 of JAFVVB010000021.1, forward strand.
TTTACCTGATGCGGTCGCTATTGTTGATATGCACCAGGAAGATTGTCAAAGTTCTTTTAAAGAATTATCAGGTGTCGGTGTTGCACTAAAACTCGTTATGGCTATCGAGGGAGAGTATTCTGACGAAACCCAGATTCTCGAGAACTACTCAGATTTAGCGTGTTTAGGTACTATCGGAGATATTGTTCCGCTTATCGGTGATAACAGAGTTATCGTTAAAAACGGACTTATGCATATCGGCAATTCCGACAGATGCGGTATCAATGCTTTGATTGAAGAATCTGGGCTATCTAACAGAAAAATTACTACCGGCAATATTTCTTTTACTTTGGTTCCTCGTATTAATGCAGGTGGACGTCTTGGATTATCTAAAAAGACGGTGTCAATGCTTCTTAGCGACGATGAACAGGTAGCGTATGATATTGCTCAGGAGTTATGTGAAGATAATATTCAGCGCCAGTCGATTGAGAAAGAAATACTCGATGATATAGATGAACGTATAAAGCGTAACCCATCTATTGTCCAGAACAGAGTTATTGTCGTTTGTGGAGAAAACTGGCATCAGGGAGTCATCGGAATAGTTGCTTCAAGACTTAAAGAAGCCTACGGTAAACCTAGCATTGTTATTTCTATCGATGATGATGCGTGTCGTGCATCAGGCAGAAGTGTCAAGGGCTTTTCTATATGCGATGCCGTTTTCGCGTGTTCCGATTTACTCACTCAGTTTGGTGGACATCCTATGGCGGTTGGATTTGGTATCATAAAAGAAAACATCGATGATTTTATAATTGCCATCAATGAGTACGCTAAAACTCAGGATGTTCCTATTGCATCATTAGAGCTTGATTGTAAGCTTAACCCTGCACAGTTATCAGTTGGTTTAGTTGATCAGCTATCGATGTTAGAACCGTTTGGTGCAGGTAACCCTACACCGCTTTTCGGACTTTATAATATGACGTTAAATGATATTCATGAAGTCGGTGGTGGAAAACATTTACGACTTACTTTATCTCGAGGCGATAGTCTCGTGACAGCGATGAAGTTTTCTACCACTAAAGAGCAATTTCCGTATAATGTCGGTGACGTCATTGATTGTGCTGTTACTCTTGATAAAAATATATATAATAATATAGAGAATCTCAGTGTTATCATTAAAGAAATCAGATTTTCTGATATGAATGAAGATGACATTATCAGTTCTAAGGAATTGTTTGAATCATTTTGTCGAGGTGATGTTATCACCGCTTATGATGCGAAATCTTTGCTTCCTGATAGAAACGATTTTGCATATGTATATCGTTATTTGAGAGCAAATGACGGTTTTAAGCACAGCGTTGAAACATTGCTGTACAGACTAGGAAAAACTAATCTCTCTTATGGAAAATTGAGAGTGATACTTGAATGTATGAATGAACTGTCGCTTATTGAGATTTATGAAGGCATGCATTCTACTTTGATAAGACTATGTCAGGTAGAGGGTAAAGTGAGTCTTGATGATTCATTCATTATTTCTAAACTCAAGGAGGTGAGTGGCGATGCCTGAAAGAATATATTACCAGGATTTTCATGAGCTGACCACTCGAATCAAAAAAAGTTCACATAAATATGATGAAGAAAAAATACTAAAAGCGTATGAATTTGCTGACGCTGCACACGGAGACCAGCGAAGAGTTTCAGGTGTGCCTTATATTCTTCACCCTACGTCGGTAGCCTGTATTCTTGCGGATATGGGTATGGATACCGATGCGATAGTCGCAGCACTATTGCACGATGTTGTTGAAGATACCGAAATTACTTTGGCTGAGGTCAGCGAAAAATTTGGCGAAGATGTAGCGTTATTGGTAGATGGACTGACTAAAATCAGTAAAATTAAATTTACCGACCGCGAGGAGCATCAGGCTGAGAATATCCGTAAGATGCTTATGGCTATGTCTAACGATATCAGAGTTATCATTATCAAACTCGCTGACAGACTTCATAATATGCGTACCATAGCGTGTGTTGCTGAGCAGAAACGTCGTGATAAAGCCAGAGAGTGTATGGAGGTTTATGCACCTATTGCACATCGTCTCGGTATGAAAAACGTCAAGGAAGAACTCGAAGATTTATCTATTCGATATCTTGACCCGATTGCATATGAAGAAATTGAAACCGAGCTTAAATTATCCGAGAATGAGCGTA